>CAYXZY010000087.1:0-5930 GCA_964469685.1 uncultured Sulfurovum sp.
AGTCCTTTGAAGTTTTCTGTATGGCAAGTCGTACAAGCCTGTTCTATCTGATAATGTCCATGTGTCATCTTTCCGGGAGAAAAGATCTCTTTGGCTTTGGCATCTTTGGAGAGCGACAACCACAGGTAGAGACTTCCAAGCACGGTAAAAATGGCCCATAAGGCAAACTGCTGTTGTTTACTCATCTCTTCTCCCTAAAAATAATAAAAACTCAAAATATGAAATGCTACCATCACAGGCAAAGCCCAGAGTGCATAGATATGAAACTTCGTGACCAGACCCTTTAGCGGTCTGTATAGACTGGCAGGCTTAAGCATGTCCTGTGCAATCACATATGCGGCAACTGCACCGCTGAGTAACGTGACAACAAATATCACTATCAGCACATAATTAAAATTCTCTCCCATGGAAGCCCCCGTGTGAAAATAGAGTAAGACTGGCAGCAACACACCCAAGGCAATATGAAAACTTCTCCAGAAGGTAAAGCTTGCCGGAATGAATGTTGGCATGAGTCGCTTAAGGCTCAACACCAACATGACAACACTTAAACCTAACATACCAAACCCGGTGATCTGACGCATGAGAGGATCTCTAATGATGGGGTACAGTGAAAACTCCAACACGCTCTCAGGTGCGGGGATCTGAGGCAGAAACAAAAACAGCAAAGTCAATACCATGGCTGTAGCAGCACCGATCTTGAGCCATCTGGATGTCAATGCATCTTCACTATGTGAGTCTGGGACATCAAGCAGCTGATTCAAGAGTGGTTTACAGCTGCCGCATACCGTACCTGCCTGTGTACACTCTGACAATGCTGCAACATTGCTGCAGCCGGATTCTACTGCATCACTGAGTGTTTTTCTGCTGATCTGCTTACAGTTACATACGATCTTCTCTTCAGGCCACTCCATGACAGAGCTTTTGTTGGTAATATAAATAGATCCGGTTTTTACAAAACTCAATCGTTCCCATACATAAATTGTGTTTTTCTTTTGAATTTCATTTTGAAGTAAATTCGACTCCTGCCATTCACCCACACCAACAGCAGCAACTATCTTGTTGTTGTGCAAATACAGTTTTCTGTAGATTTCCCTCTGCCTGTCCTCATGGATCAGTTCATGGTTGTACAGTGTCAAATCTCCCATGGAGACAACGGGAAGATCAAGTATTTTCAGGTGTGTCGCCGCAATAGAATAGGCATACTCAAATGCACTCATAGGATTGGCAATATGATATGCAGCAACAGAAGCCTGTTCCAAAGCCGGTGCTGCAAAGCCATACACTTTTCCATGATGTTCAGCACATTCGCCCACTGCATAGACATCAGGAGATGAAGACTGCATATGGTCATTGACTATCACACCTTTATGAAATTTCAATGGTGCTGTGTATGCAAGTTCTATATTGGGGGTTATCCCTGCAGCTATGACCAGTGTATCACAGGGTATCTCTTCATTTTTTCGTGTCAATTTCACTGAACTTATACGCTCATTCCCCTCGACACTGGTAATGGAACAGTTTAGCTTCACGTCAATACCATGTGATTCGAGTTTTTCTATAAGTATCGAAGAGGCTCTTTCATCCAAATAGCCTGAAAGAAGCTTGTCGCCTCTGTTGACCAGAGTGACATTGGTATTATATTTTTTCAAGGCATACGCTGCTTCAATACCAAGTAGTCCGCCACCCAAAATAACCATCTCCCGACTACGCACGATACGCGCAGCCAACTTTTGTGCATCTGAAAAACTTCTGTAGGTAAAAATGCCGTCAAGATCACTTTGCACTTTCTTTGGGATCTTTGCTTTGGAACCCGTAGCCAGGATCAACTTGCTGTAACGATGCACATCTCCTATACTGTCCTCAATGGTATTTTTTTCAGCATTGATACCTAATACTTCTACCCCATACAGCACAGTGGTATGATGGTCTTCTTTTAAAGACCGTATGATTTCAACTTCTTGAACATCCTTGTCGAAAAAAAGTTCTGTAAGTTTCACACGGTTATAAGGTTCATGCGATTCACCGGAATAAATAATCATTTCTGTCTGCGGCATCAACGCACGTATCTGGCTATAGCTTCTTTGTCCCGCTAAACCAAAACCGATGATAATAATAGGATGTTCAAATGTCTTTTTCTTCATAATGGTAAGTATTATAACAGTCATTTATTATTTAAATAACAATAAGTTGTATAAAAATTAATCATATGAGCATACAGAACTTGGTTTCTTTGTAACACCTCTAAAAACATCTGGATAGATATTCGCTGTATTCCCCCACTACATGTTATCTACCCAAAGAATATAGACTTAGCAACTTTTTGCTATACTAAATAAGACTTACTATATGACAAGGTATCTCATGGGCAGAGAAATTAGCCGAAAAACCTTTACACAAGATGACTTTGTAGCCTTTGAAAAAGCTTGGCTTGATGAATATGCCTATGTGAAAACGCTGTTTGACAAAGGCGCAGAAGTTTTTTCAGATACTTACCGCATAGGGTATGAACTTGAAGTCTGTCTCTTGGACTCTATGAATCGGCCAAACCCTATCAACAAAAAAATACTCGATGACATCAACTCTCCTCTTTTTACCAATGAACTGGCCAAATATGATCTTGAGATCAACGGAAATGTGTTCGACCTCAACCACACTGCCCCTCAAAATCTGGCAAAAGACCTGCATGGTCTTTGGGGAAAAGCACAACATTCTGCTGACAAATTCAATGCAAAGCTAGGACTGTTCGGTGTGCTACCCAGCTTAAAACTTGAGCACTTTGACAAAGCCCGGTACCAGTCGGATATGCACCGCTATACGCTTGTTTCACAGCGCATAAAAGAGTTGAGGCATGAGCCTGTCAACATTCTCTTTCACGGTGAAGATGAAATAGCACTGCAAAAAGATGATGTCATGATTGAAGCACTGGGCACATCTTTGCAGGTACATTTTCAGATTCCTTTTGATCGATCAACACAGTATTACCATGCTTCTCTTTTGGCATCAGTTGTACTGCTGGGTTTTGGGGCGAATTCTCCGTTGGTTTTAGGCAAAAGAGCCTGGCATGAGTCCCGTATCGCTATATTTGAACAATCTGTCGATACCAGAGATAAAAAACGAAGGGCCAAACATGATGAGACCAGAGTGCATTTTGCACATGGGTACATAGACAGCTGGATGGATCTGTTTGAGCAAAACAAAATGTTCAAGATCATTTTTGCAGACGTCAAAAACACACCCCAAAGTGACCTGCACCACTTTAACCTCCATAATGGCACCATATGGAGATGGGTTCGCCCCATCTTGGACAAAGACAAAGAAGGCAAACATACCCTGAGACTGGAACTGCGTGTACTCCCTTCAGGGCCAACACTTGTGGATACGCAAATCAATATATGGTTCTTCATTGGGCTTATCGAAGGTTTGGTACGCTCACAAACTGACCTTAAAAAAATACCTTTTGAGACACTCAAAGATGATTTTTATACGGTGGCCAAAACAGGCTTGCATACTGAATTTCATGAACCCATACATGGCAAAAAGGTCTTACTCAATGAGTGGATAGCAAGTGATGGGCTTGCCCTGGCAGAAAGAGGGCTGGCCTCTTTGGGCATAAATGATGCCAAAACCTGTCTCAAACATATAGAACAAAGAACTGTATCGGGTCAGAATGGTGCATCATGGCAACTTGCCCACTTTGAAAAATACCAAAATATACCTAAACTGATGGAGGATTATATGCAAAATGCCAAACGTAACATTCCCGTCCATACATGGAGTCTATAAATGCAAACCATACCTATCGTAAGTGAACTTCCCAGTGCCTTTTTGGACATATCGTATCGAGATATTAAAAAACTGTTTGATCAGCCCACACTTATTCATCTCAAAGGAGACAAGCGCCCTGCACTTTTTGTCTCCATACTGCTGCATGGAAATGAATTCAGTGGGCTGGAGATCATGCAAGACATTCTTCAAAAATACAAAACCACCACTGGCTATAAACTGCCCAGAGATCTGTGGCTCTTCATAGGCAATGTTGATGCTGCTGAACTGGGTTTGAGAACATTGGACGGCCAGGTTGATTTTAACAGGGCCTGGCCGGGCACACCCGACCCGCATACCCCCACAGCAAAACGTTTGCAGCAAGTCATCGATACCGTTACAAAAGACGGTCTTTTTGCTTCTATTGACCTGCATAACAACACCGGTCAGAACCCTCACTATGGGTGCATCACAAATGTGAGTGAAGAAAATAAGTACTTATGTACCCTGTTCAACCACATCGGGATGGTTTTTAAAACGCCCAAAGGGGTTTCCACCATGGCCTTTGACAACATCTGTCCTGCGATCACACTGGAATGCTCTACTCCCGGGAACAAACCGGCAAAAGAAAAGGCATTTTCACTCATAGATGACCTGATGCACATGGACCATTTCCCCAAAAAGCCTGTGCCAAAACATGACTTACAACTGGTAAAGAACTCCGCTACGGTCAAAATAAATACACATGTGACCTTTAGCTTTGAAGAGGATGGAGCTGTGCAAGATGATATGGATCTGGTCGTTGTGAACCATTTTGACCATCATAACTTTACACTGTTAAAAGAAAATGAAGTGTTTGCCCACTCAAAAATACAAAAACCGCTATTGGTTATTTCTCAAGAGGGGCAGGATATTACCGATGAGATCATTCAAAATAACAATGGAGAGATTTCTCTCAAAAGAGCACTGATGCCGGCAATGATCACTATGGACAAAAACATTGTGCTCCAAGACTGCCTGTGCTATCTGCTTGAAGACTATTGAAGATCATTGGTTCACGGAAGTGCTTCTGCAACATTTAGTCAGGCGCTGAGAAGATGCCCTGCACCTGCACACCCTGATTTCCTCTTTGATACATCAGGTTGCAGTAGGGGTTAAAGATAAAAGACACATTGATCATCTTGATCATAGTCAAAACTCCCATCACTGTAGGTCGATGAGACACCAAAAGAGCTACAGTCATACTCTATACCGCCTTTACCGCCATCCCTATAGTCCACAATGCGTACAATATCATCGTCTCGATCTCCATACACACCGTCCAGTCCGTAAAAATCAAACTCACATGTATCTGGCTCTATAAATGAAAACTCGCCATTGGGTGCTGTTCTGTCCCACGCATACATGGAGTCACACTTATAAGGTATGTCAGCATATGCGTAACCACGTTCATCTACCAAGAAAAGTGTGGTCAAACGATTGCCATCATAATTTGTAACATCTACAGGATAATTGCCTCGATGGTCTATGGAAGAACTTCCACAACCGCTTAATCCGAACACCACAGCCACAGAGGCCATTAAGATTATTAATTTATGCATCATCATACTCCTTAACGCTTTTTCCGAGTATGCCACGAAATCGTGTGCTGTTTGTGAGTTAGATGGCCATAAGAAGATCGGCGATGCTCTTACTGCCGTCTTTTTCCACGATATCCATGAGACCTTGACTCTTGCCGGAGAGATCTTCCTCAAGCAAAGCCAATACTTTGTCATTGTCTATCTCGGACTCTCTCATGACCCAGGCAAGGTTTTTTTCGACCAGGAACTGTGCATTATGGTACTGATGGTCTTTGGCCGCATAAGGGTAAGGGATGTAGAGCGTAGGGAGTGCGGTGGCACTCAGTTCCCATAGTGTCGAGGCACCTGCACGCGCAATGGCAAAATCAGCTCTATTCATGTATGCAGCAAGCTCTGTCGTAAAGCCAAACACCTCAGCTTCGATGCCCAGATCCTTATATGCTTTCTGCACTGCATCAATGTTGTTTGCACCTGCCTGGTGTATGATGCCTATGCCTTTTTCCTTCAGTGTCGGTGCAATGCCCAAAGCAAGTGTATTGATGGCTTGTGCACCTTGTGAGCCACCCAAAAAGATCACCGTCCGTACTT
>CAYXZY010000088.1:0-5900 GCA_964469685.1 uncultured Sulfurovum sp.
GTCCGAGAGTACCATTCCAGCTTCTATGGTTTTGCCAATGACAAAGAAGGACACAAATACACCATAGGTGTACTGGTCATACGGGCCAAAAAGTACCGCCACTACTTTGCATCAAAGTCTGCTGTACCAACCTTTAAAAACCTGGTCAAGATCCTGGTGGAACAAGGGCTGCTTAAACCCGACCCAAAAGAAATGATACAGGAAAAAGAAGATGTCGCCATGTATGATACAGACCAAAAAACCGTGTCTGCGCCTGTGGCTCCTCCAGTAGCCAAAAAACAGGTCAGGAAAAAAACACCCCTCAGTCCTGCCAAAACCAAAAATAAGAAAATTCCCGCTGCAAAAAAATCAGTGAAATCGCTCTTTAAGATCAAAGAAAAACCAAAAAGCAAACCCAAACCAAAACCTAAAAAAGCCGCTCCAAAATCTAAACCTGTACATCAAAAATCAGCCAATGAAATGTTTGAGGACTTGTTTTAAATCCAAATATTGTCTATCAGCCTTGGCTTCCCAATCCAGACTGCCACAAGGATGATGGTATTGCCTATCTGCACTTCGTCAATGGCCTGAAAACTTCTATCTACGATAGCTACATACTCTACAGTGTCAGCCTCTTTGAGTATCTCCAGCATTTTACTTTTGATGGCCTGAGCGTTGAGTTCTCCAGCCATGACCATCTTGGTCGCCGCTTTAAGTGACTTGGACAGACAAAGTGCCCGCTCCTTCTCTTCAGCACCCAGATAGGTGTTGCGCGAACTCAGGGCAAGTCCTTTTTCATCTCTTATAATGTCACAGGGTATGATGTTCACATCCATAAAGTAGTTCTTGACCATCTGCATAATGAGGGCGAGTTGCTGTGCATCTTTTTTGCCGAAGTAAGCATTGGTAGCACCTGAGAGATTGAGCAGTTTCATCACGATCTGCAGCATCCCGTCAAAGTGTCCGGGACGCTTCTCTCCTTCTAGTACGTAACCGCGTACAGCCGGTGCACCTATGCAGAGTTCATCTTTTTCATACATAGTATCTACTGAGGGCATAAACAGTATGTCCACCCCAGCGAGTTCACAGATCTTGATATCTGCCTCATCCCGTCTAGGGTAGGCATCCAGGTCTTCTCCTTCCAGGAACTGCGTGGGGTTTACAAAGACCGAGACAATGAGATGTTCATTCTCGCGCCTGGCTTGTTGTATAAGTGAGAGGTGTCCCTGATGTAGCGCACCCATAGTAGGCACAAACCCTACTGTACCACTCAACGGTTCCTGAGCTTGTCGAAGTGATTTTCTAGCCTCTTGCAGTGCCTCTATCGTACGTGCGATGATCATCTCTAACCCTCTATTTTGTTATATTTGGGTAAAATTTTACCCAAATAATGAGAAATTAGAAATTAGAAATTAGAAAATTGTAGTATGTGGTGCAGTGGCTCCACTTTTATCATCTTTGACACATTAATAACACCGCATTGTACTATCAATGCAAAGTATAATTACTCATTACTAATTTCTACTTACTAATTTCGAAAAGGAACTTTTCGATGGATGCATATGAATACAGCGAACTTCTCAAGTCGCTGACCATTAAAATGGATAATATCAAAAACATTGTCAAACCTGATACCCTCCAAACCAGACTTGATGAAATCGAACAGATGCAACAAGATCCAAACTTCTGGAACGATGCTGCCAATGCAGGGAAAATATCGCAAGAGAAGACCAGAACAGAGCGTATCCTTGCCACCTACAACAATGCCAATGATGCCGTAAGAGATGCGGCAGAGTACTTCGAGATGGCAAAGTCAGAGAATGATGAAGAAACACTGGAGATGCTCTATGAAGATGCTGAAAGCCTGCAGTCTTCTACCAATGCCCTGGAGGTACAGATCATGCTAAGCGGTGAACATGACAGCAACAACGCCATCGTCTCCATACACCCGGGTGCGGGCGGTACTGAGAGTCAGGACTGGGCGAGTATGCTCTACCGTATGTACTTGCGCTGGGCAGAGAGACATGACTTTAAAGTAGAGGTACTGGACTACCAGCCGGCCGAAGAAGCAGGGATCAAAGATGTCTCATTCATCATTAAGGGTGAAAACGCTTATGGCTATCTCAAAGTAGAGAACGGTATACACAGACTGGTGCGTATCAGTCCCTTTGACTCCAATGCCAAACGGCATACCTCATTTTCATCCGTAATGGTCTCACCCGAGGTGGATGATGATATAGATATCGTCATAGAAGACAAAGATATCCGTGTCGATACCTACCGGGCCAGTGGTGCGGGGGGTCAACATGTCAACAAAACTGAATCAGCCATCCGTCTCACACACATTGACACAGGCATCGTCGTACAGTGCCAAAATGACAGAAGCCAGCACAAGAACAAAGCTTCAGCCATGAAAATGCTCAAATCACGTCTTTATGAGTACGAGATGGCAAAAAAACAAGCTGAACTAGACGGTGTGGAAAAATCTGATATAGGATGGGGGCATCAAATACGCTCTTACGTCATGCAGCCCTATCAGCAAGTCAAAGATACACGTTCCAACCAAGCCTTTACCAATGTTGATGCCATCCTGGATGGAGATATAGACAAACTGTTAGAAGGCGTACTCATCGCCCAAGCGAAGTGAGTAAAGTAAAGTAAGGCATGAAATATGGAGACTGTTAAAGTCCTACGGTTAGCACCACATTTCCATCTTGTACACTTACATTTCTCACAAATGATGCACCTGTATTCATACGATAGATAGGTTTGGACCTTAGCTGTTGGGCTATACTCTCTCCTATGATGTTTTTCATTTGAGGCGTGAGGTATTTGGAAAGTGAGAAGTTCTGAAACTGTAACTCCTCTATCATAGGATTGGCCAGGTACAGACCTCTGTCGCTGGCATTGTATCTCACACCTGAAGAGAGAGATACCGCACCTTTGATTCCCTTTGGTATCAGCATGTTGGAAAATGTAAATGATGTGCCTACACCCAGTTTGTCACTTCCAGCTTTTCCCAAGATATTTGGCTTGTCTATCATGAGTTTTCCATAATCGGTATTTTGACTTTTCGGGAAGTTCTGTCCTAAAGTAGAATTGATCATACTTATAGGCACATTGACGGTGTATCCTTGTCCACCCGGTGCCACGCCAACACAGCCGCCAAAGCCCAAACTGACCATAACTACCAAAAATAGTTTTTTATACAACATGGTCTTTTTCCTCCATAGGCTTAAGTGCTTTATCATCAAGCCTATAGGCTCTGTCACACTCTTGTGCCATCTGCTCATCATGTGTCACAAGCAGCAGCCCGGCATTGTTTTCTTTTACGTAGTCCAAAAGCACATCCATCACCAGTCTGGCTGTCTCTTTGTCCAAATTTCCCGTAGGTTCATCTGCAAAAATGATACGGGGTTTTTTACTGAGCACCCTGGCGATCGATACACGTTGCTGCTGACCGCCTGAGAGTTCTCCTATCTTTTGATGCATCAGATCTTTGATCTCAAGTTTCTCCAAAAGACCTTCTTCTATCTTGCTGCCGGACAGCATAGTAGCTATTTCTACATTGTCCTGCGCGCTCATACCCTTAAACAGATAATGAAACTGAAATATAATCCCCACTTCATAGCGGCGTAATGCCTCTATGGCATTGTCATCAAGGCTGTACAGGTCATTCCCAAGAAGTGTTACCGTACCCGTATCCGGTTTTATAAATGTAGAAAAGATATGCAACAGTGTTGACTTCCCGCTCCCGCTGCGTCCTACGATCGCTATGCATTGTGAAGGTGAGAGTGTCAGATTTACATCAGAGAAAAGTAGTGTATCAAAACTATGAGAAACATTGGTAGCTTCAAGAAGATAATCGGACATAAAATACCTTAAAATAAATTAGATGTATTTTAACATAAAAAAGTAAGTAGGAAATTTTTTTCGAATATAACTATTTGAAGGAATAGTCTTCTAGTTTATTGTAGATTGGGAGGGTATTGTGAAGGAGAGTACGTCAAGTATACCCCTCTTACGCTTTAGCGACGGGGGTATCGGCATGTAGTGCCGGACATGACTGAACCAACTCCTTTCAGGATGCAGTGAAATAGAAGAACTATTATGCCATTTGTGCTGCAACTTCTGCTGCAAAGTCCTCTTCTGCCACTTCAATACCTTCACCCACTTCAAGTCTTACGAAGTGTACAATATCTGCTGTTCCGCCTGCAGCTTTTGCTTTTTCCTGCACGTATTCAAGTACTGTCTTGCTGTCATCCATAACAAACTTCTGGTCAAGCAGACACTGCTCTTGATCAAGCGTAGTGTTATCGGCTACAAATCTTGCCAGTTTACCAGGAAGGATCTTATCCCAGATCTTCTCAGGTTTACCTTCAGCTGCAAGTTCAGCTTTAAGCGCTGCTTCTGCTTCTGCCATCACTGCATCGGTCAACTGACTCATAGAGATATACTGAGGGATGTTCTTAAGCGGCTTACCAAGTCTTACAAGCTCTTCATTCTCTTTCTCAATGGCAATAATTCTACCTTTTGTTTCATCTTCTACAAATGTAGGATCAAAATCTTTGTAAGAAAGTGTTGAAGGACTCATTGCTGCAGCGTGCATTGCCACTTCTTTCAGTACTGGAGTCATCGCTTCGGCTGTAGCAGCTGAGTCACATTTTGCTTCGATGATCACACCATTTTGTTTGTTGGAATGAATGTAACCGTTCACAGCCGTATTCTCATCACCTACTATAAGCGCGGCTCTTCTTACCACAAGTTTTTCACCTATGACAGCGATCTGCTGTGCAAGATACTCGGCAAAAGGCTCACCATTGATAGTTGAGTTATTGATTGCCTCAGCATCTGCAAGGTTGTTTTCAAATGCATGATTCACAACAGTGTCCAAAAGTGCTTTGAACTTGTCATTTTGCGCAACAAAGTCTGTTTGTGAGTTGATCTCAACGATCACGGCCTTTTTGCCTTCAACCTTCACACCAATAGAACCTTCAGCAGCTACTTTACTGGCTTTCTTGGCTGCAGCACCCATACCTTGGTCTCTTAGCCACTCAACAGCTTTGTCCATATCTCCATCAGCTTCAGTGAGTGCTTTTTTACAGTCCATCATGCCTGCATCAGTCATCTCTCTAAGTTTTTTAATGTCTTTTGGTCCAAAGTTTGCCATGATTACGCCTCCGCCAATTCTTTTGCAGATGCTACAGCGTCTTTAAAGTCACCCTTGAAGCTGTATTTGTCTTCCATAACCTGGATCTGCTCTGCTGTCATGTTCGCTACATCTGCGTATGTGTAGAAACCTTCATCATTGAGTTTACCCTGATAGACTTTACCAACACCGGCGATCTTGGTAAGGTCATCACCTTTAGATTCAGCTTTAGGAGCAGGTGCTGCTTTTTCTTCAACAAGTTTTTCAACTTCAGCTTCCGTTGCCGGTTCTGCCGCTGCTTCTGTTGCTGCTTCAGCCATCACTTCTTCCATTTCACCAGCAGATACTTCTTCTGCTTCACCGCCGTTTGCTTCAGCATATGCTGCTTTACCTTCGATGATCGCTTCAGCCATCTCTTTACAGAAAAGGTTGATTGATCTGATCGCATCATCGTTTCCTGGGATCGGGTAGTCGATCACATCCGGGTCACAGTTCGTGTCAAGTGGTGCAACCACTTTCATGCCCATACGTTTAGCTTCTTTTACGGCAATGTGTTCTTTTACCGCATCCACAACAAACATCATCTCAGGAAGTTTCTTCATGTGTCTGAAACCTTCAAGGTAAGAAGAAAGTTTTTCTTTCTTTCTTAAAAGCATCAATGCTTCTTTTTTAGTAAGCATATCAAGCTGACCATTTTCTTCCATCTGCTCGATGATCTCAAGTTTTCTGATAGATTTTTTCATTGTTGGGTAGTTTGTTAACATTCCACCTA
>CAYXZY010000089.1:0-5889 GCA_964469685.1 uncultured Sulfurovum sp.
ATTTCTTTGAGTATGTCTTGTCGAAATTTGTCAAGAGGGGAGCGGATGGAGTAGTATGCCCAGCGTCCTTTGCGTTCTACACGTAAAAAGCCGGCCTCTTTGAGGATCTTGAGGTGACGTGAGATGCGTGATTGTATCATCCCGAAAGCTGACTCTATGTCACAGACACATACTGCACCGTTCTCATCTATGAAACGCAGTATGGTCAGTCTGGTCTCATCATTCAATGCACCGATCGTTTGTAAAAAATTTTCCATAAAAGTAGTGTAGCGTAAATTACATCAAGAAAATGGAACGTGATGAAAAGAAGGCAAAGAGAAAACAATGTGTTTTCTCCCTGACCTAGGCATCTGCATGTGCATGATGTACTTCGATCAGCTCTTCAATATTGGTATCGAGTACGTAGACATTGCTGTAACCCATAAATTCAAGGTAACCCATGACACGATTGGCAAACCAGCCTTTGACACAAGCCACAACAATGGGGGTAGCATGTGCAGAGGGGAGTTCATCAAGATAGTCTGCAAATTCAGGGTATGGCATGTAGTAGGCATTGACTATACCTGCTTCTTGCGCATTCTCTCCTTTGACTTTTGGGGCAGGGCGCACATCAAGCAGTACTGCTCCGGCATCCATAATGAGTTCTCTGGTCTGATGAAGCGTCACCAGTCCCAAATTTTCCTTGGCTATATCATCTCTAATAATATGGGATATTTTTTCTTTAAATTTCATGTTGCTTCCTTCACTGTATTTTTGCCATCCAAATCCATAGAATAAGTCTGACTTATCTAAGTTTAACCCAACAAAACTTAGCAAAATCTTAAATACCTTATGAATATAGACTAATTTTACCTTAGTCATAGTGACTAAGGTATATATGAAGATTTTCACACTTTGTTATATGGCATTGAATGCAGATAGGAAGAGATACATGGATAGATTTGAAAAATGTATGGGCAGAACAGGGCTAGGAGAATTAAAGGTAACCGCCTACACCTACTGAACCATGAACCTGACCGTCACTTCCAACATGAACTTGGCTGCCTACGCCACCATGGTTACCTATGGAAGTGCCCACGCCAATGCCTGCACCCGTATAACATCCGCCAAGTAAAAATGCGAAGACTGTGAAGAAGCATAAGATTTTCATGATGTATCCTTATGGTAACCACGTAAAGTGGAGGTATAGGATGATTATATCATTTTCCTTTAAAGGTACCCATAAGTAAAAAGAGTCCAAGACCAACCGCTGAGACCATGATGATAGATGCACCCGAAGTTAAATTGTAGGTATAGGAGAACCATAGACCTATAAAGGTGAAGAGTGTGGCAATGATGCCTGAGAGGAACATCATGGAAAAAAGACTTGAAGAGAGTTTCTCTGCAATATACACAGGTATGGTCAGCATTGCAATAACGAGGATCAGACCCACTACTTTAATGGCTACAACTACGGTCAGTGCAGAAAGTATGAGTATAAGGGTGTAGAAAAACCGTACATGCACACCACGAAGAGTGGCATACTCAGAATCATAAGAGACCGCAAGGATATCGCGGTATTTGAATACGACAACAAAGACTATGAGTATCAGCAGTCCGCCCATGAAGTACAGGTCCTCCGTGCTTACAGCGAGTATGGAGCCAAAAAGGTAGCTCATTAAGTCCACATTGTAGCCTGGGGTCAGATCTACAAAGATCACACCTATTGCCATGCCCACCGCCCAGATGAGTCCTATGAAGGTATCTATGCGGTTTCGTGTTTTAAGCGTAAGTACGGCGATGAGCAGCGCAGCACCTACCGCAAAAAGCGAAGCCCCCAGAAAAATAGGCAGTCCAAAATAGACAGCAAGCCCGATACCCCCATAAGAGGTATGGGCAATACCTCCGGCTAGAAAGACCATGCGATTGACAACAATGAGCGAACCGATGATACCTGCTGCCAGGGAGACCAAAAGTCCAGCCAGAACTGCATGTTGCATAAAGTCAAACTGTAATGCTTCTATCATCGCTGACCCCTTACAAATTGCGATACCCTCGCTGAGAAACGGACCCCTAAACTTTTACCCTGTATGCACTGTATTGTCATGGTTTGAGTCTCCATTTGCCGTTGCTGCGCAGGGGCAATCCGTTCTTACTTTCTGAGCCTGTCGGAGTATCACAAGTGTTGCAGTTGTCAGCACCTATCATTTGCAAAAGTTCGATCTCACAGAAGTGCCCGGTGTTTCCATGGGTATGGAAAGTGGCATGTTTGTCTGAGATATCATGAAAGGAGAGGTTCTTGTTCACATGTGCTGCTTTGTTCGCATACTCTAAGATCACAGAGATATCATGGCTTACGACAATGATGGTCACATCCTCATTCAGTGTTTTTAAAAGTTCATAGATCTCACGCTGACCGGTGATGTCAATGCTGGAAGTTGGTTCATCCAGTATGAGTATCTTCGGGTGGGCACAAAGCGCACGTGCGATCATCACACGCTGGCGTTGTCCGCCTGAGAGTGAACCTATCTTGGTCTGGGCATAGTCTGCCATACCCACTTGTTCGAGTGCACCCATGGCACAGAGCACTTCATGTTTGCCATAACCAAAGAGAGGACGTTTGCCTTCAACATGCCCCATCATCACGACTTCGATGACCTTGATGGGGAAATCTGTGTTAATGTTGGTGTTCTGGGGTACATACCCGATGTGTGTCAGACTTTTGGCAGGCGCTTTCCCTAATACCCGTATGGAACCTTTCTGGGGTTTGATGATGCCTAAAATGAGTTTCAGAAGGGTGGACTTTCCCCCGCCGTTGGGACCGATGATCGCGAGAAAATCTTTCTCTTCCACCGTAAGATTAATATCTTCTAAAATGCTTTGCTTATCGTAGGCAAAGTAGAGGTGAGATATCTCTATCACAGGCATTAGAGATTGCCTGTGATGGTTTGAGCCATACGTATGAGGTTGTCCGACCAGTCTTGTGCCATAGGGGAGGACTTGACGACGGGAATACCCAGCTCACTGGCTATGATCTTGGCAGAAGCATCTGAGAATTCAGGCTGCGTAAAGATGGCTGAAACCTGCTTTTCTTTGGCTTTTTTGATAAGCGCTACAAGTTCTCTGGGTTTAGGGCTCTTGCCTTCTATTTCGACAGCGATCTGCTCCAGGCCGTAGTCTTTTGCAAAGTAGCCCCAGGACGGATGAAAGACCATGAACGTACGTGGTCCCTTGTAGGTGTCAAACATTTTCTTGAGTCTTTGGTCTGTGAGCTCAATGGTTTTGACAAAAGCTTCGAGGTTTTCTTTATAGTATTTAATATTAGACGGGTCATGTTTACTAAGAGCCTCATAGATATGCCGGGCAATTCTCTTGACATTGGCAGGGCTTGTCCAGATATGCGGATCCTTCTTGCCCTCTGAGGAAGCGTGTTCATGGTGTTCATGTGCTTCATGGGTACTGCTGCAGGTATGTGCAGCAGAAAGCATGGGCAGTTTCTCTATACCTTCGGAAAGGTCTACAAAAGCAAGGTGAGGGTTAAGGTTTTTAAATTTTGGAAGCCAGACATTTTCAAACTCAACCCCAATCGCAAAGTAGAGATCTGCTTTGCTCACGGCGAGCATTTGTGAAGGCTTGGGTTCATAGGTATGCGGTGAACTCCCTGGTGTTACCATAAGAGAGATGTTTACTTTTTCGCCACCGATGGCTTTGACGAACGTTTGTTCGGGAAGTATGGAAACGACCGCATTAATATTTGCAAATATATACGTAGATGACAGGAGTACTGTTAGAATGATCTTTTTCATAGGGGGATTATAGCCAAATAGTCATAAATGATGCTACAATAACAGCATGAATACATTAAAAAGCCCATTTTATCTGCTGAGTATCATCGCTATAGTCATTACACTTTTTATGGGATACAGGAATGCTTTGACGGGTTTGGCGCTCTTTGCCATGTCACCGTATGTCGTAACATTCTTCCTTGTCCTCATAGCAAAACATAATACGGCACTGCTTACAGCCCAGGTAGTCACGGTTTTTATCGTTTTCGTAGGGCTTTATTTTTTGCTGGACAACACCTATATGGAACGACACCTGGGCTATAAATTCTCTTTTCTTTTTATGCCACTATGGCAATGGACCATGTTGTTGTTCTCGGGCTTTGTTGTGCACCTGAGCAATACCGGAAAGTCCAAGTGATGCAGCATCTTTGTGTTGTGCTTTATGTCACTAACCATGCACTCAAGGGCAATTACTTAACAAAACATACTTGAGATATCAGGAGCAAGAAAAGATAGATTTAACACTTTGTTTAGATAATTTGTATATAATCTTTGTAATTTATCTATAGGATTTCCCATGCACAAATTTGACAAACAAAATTCTTCTTCATGCATACAGCATTCTCTGGCAATACTTCTGATACCATTTCTTTTTTTATTGGGACTTGTGCTGGCATATATGGGCATCTTCTCACTGAAAGTTGAAACGCACACGCTGGTGATCGTCGCATTTATCTTTGTGACATTTGTTTTGTTCGTGAAGCACAATGCCAACTATGCAGTGTGTCATATAAAAAGCTCTTTTTCAGGCATGGAAACAGACTTGCACAGTGCACTGCGAGAAAATGCCCTGACGATCATGGGAAAAACAAAATCTACCCTGCATGTAAAAGATTTCATAGCTGATTATTATCAGGATATCCGTAACGACAATTTTGCCCGTGTTGCCCCATCTGTTTTCCCTATGCTCGGTATACTGGGTACCTTCATCGCAATTGCGATGTCCATACCTGATTTTACCGTGCAAGACTCTTCCGCTCTCGATCGTGAGATATCGGTACTTCTTTCCGGCATTGGAACTGCGTTCTATGCCTCTATTTACGGGATCATGCTTTCTCTGATATGGACCTATTTTGAAAAACGCGGTATGGCCAAAATAGACAAGCAGATCGCTGATCTGGAAAAACTCTACGGTGTAAGGGTCTGGAAAGAATCCGAACTGATCAAGCACCAGCATATGCAAGGTGAGCTGAAAGATCAACAAATAGTCCAAACGCTCAAAGAGACATTTAATATGGGCTTCATTAAAGAGCTCAATGAACAGTACCTCAAGAATTTTACAACCATCATACAGGAGACAAGCAGCAGTTTTACAGACCTCACCTTACATATGAAAGAGGCATCAGCAGAACTGCGCGAGACTTTGGAAAATATGCAAACCAAAAAAGAAACAGTCAAAGCAACAGCCTTAATGACACAAAACATAGAAGGTTTCAACGCCAATGCGAAAAATCTGCAAAGATCTATGGAGCGTTTTGACGGCAGTGTAGACCACACCTTTGAAAAGATAGACAGTGAACTGGGACTTGCTGTTGAAAAACTTACGACCTTTGCACGTATCATTTCTGAGCAGAACCAGTTGATACTCAAAAACATGGCCACACTGAAGAAACATGAAAAGTAACAGTATGTTCAAGAATGACAACAGAGACTCCGATAGCACGTTTTGGATATCGTACGCCGATCTCATGGCGGGGCTGCTTTTTGTGTTTATCTTACTCATAGGAGCCATTGTTTCCAAATCTATGATTTTGAAAACCGAACTGCATGACAAAGAAGACTCTTTGGCCAAAACTGAAGCGATGATGAATGCAAAAGATTCTTCCCTGCAGGAAAAAGAGAAGCAGCTTGCCCAAAAAGATGTCTTTATCTTAGAAAAAAATCAATTACTCTCTGAAAAAGACAAACTGCTTGCCCGGAAAAACGAAGCATTGGCCAAAGAGCAATCCCAATTGAGTAAATTGGAAAAAGCACTGCAGGAAAAAAATGCCCGCGAGGCAAAAGACAAACTGCTGCTGGCTGAAAATGAAAGACTTCTTAAGCTTAAGCTCTCAGAGATCGAAGC
>CAYXZY010000090.1:0-1382 GCA_964469685.1 uncultured Sulfurovum sp.
TGATGAAGCTGTCGCACTGAGTCTTGAAGCATTGCACACCCAGTATGAAACCTCCGACAAACACCATGATGCAAACATATACCTCGCACAAAAAGAGTTGCTCGCAGCACTGGCTTCACAAGTCCATACCCTGCATGACTTTGAAGAGGTCGTTGCGTCCGAGTCCCAGGCACTGAAAGGCGGGAAACTTGAAGCAAAGATCGCAGACTACCAAGACCTGCTTCGCAGGGTCAAAGGGCATTTAGGTTACAACTTCAAAACATCCTTTCCAAAAACACCGTTCATTTTACTCGCGGATGATCTACTCCCCTCGGACATTCATGCACTGACACAAAGTCATGTTTCAGGCGTGGTTCTGCAAAAAACCTCTCCAGCTTCACACACAGCCATCCTGCTTCGTGCTTCAGGTTTACCTTCGATCATACTGGGTGATGTGCCTATAACGCATAGTTCAGATGTCATCCTGGATGCCAATGCAGGCGTACTTGTCACCGCACCCGCCCCCAAAGACCTCAAAGAAGCCAAGGCATCACTTGTCTTACAGCATGCGCAAGATGCCAAAGCGTATGCCAAACGTCATCTTCATGCCTGTACGGTATCGGAAGAACACATTCCTGTCTTGGCCAATGTTTCTGATCTGGCTTCCGCACAGTTGGCCAAAGAAGAAGGTGCTGAGGGCATAGGCCTTCTGCGTACAGAGTTTTTGTTTGACAGCACCAAGCCTACATTGCAAGAACAGCAGGAAGCCTATGAGGAGATCTTCTCTTTATTTAAAGATGTCACTGTACGTACCTTGGATGTAGGAGGGGACAAAGCCCTTCCCTATGTCGCACTTCCTGAAGAAAAAAACCCGTTTTTGGGCATTCGCGGTATACGCCTTTTGCACACACATCCTGACCTCATCTCTGAACAGCTCATGGCCATCTTTCTTGCTGCAAAAGGCAAAGCGGTGAAGGTCATGTTCCCCATGATAGCCACCGTAGAAGAATTCAATCATGCAAAAACGTTTGCACAAGACCTTGCAGCCACTGCCGGACTTGATCTATCAAACATACAATTTGGAATGATGATAGAAGTACCTTCTGTACTTTTTGACCTGGAGTCGTTCAACACAGTAGTAGACTTCTACTCCATAGGCACCAATGATCTTTCCCAGTATCTCTTTGCCACCGAACGCACACACCCTACACTGACAGTTGACCCTCTTTCGCCTGTACTGTTTTCTGCCCTTGAGACCATTGTCAAAAAGGCCACAAAACCTGTGAGTATCTGTGGTGAGCTGGCTGCCAACAAAGATGCCATTGCCAGACTTGTTAACCTGGGGATCAAAAGGCTCTCGGTTGCACCCAAAAGTATACCACGGACAAAGGAGATCATACGCC
>CAYXZY010000090.1:1482-5886 GCA_964469685.1 uncultured Sulfurovum sp.
AAAAGGCTCTCGGTTGCACCCAAAAGTATACCACGGACAAAGGAGATCATACGCCGGTGTTAAAACAGTATAGGATGATGCTATTTTCTAAACTTCTTAAAAACCTTGGCAAAGTCCAGTTTTATAGTGCAGTCCAAATCATCAAATGCCAATACCTCATGCGTAAAATCACCCACTTTAATGTATTTGCCATCTTTTAGACTATACACCTTTGCTCTTAAGTCATCAGGATAGACAAGTATATAGTACTGTACACCTTCTGCTTCATAGATGTCAAATTTGACTGTTTCATCCTTTTTTGCAGTAGACGGACTGAGTATCTCGACTATGATCTTAGGTGCTTTGGTTAAATAGGCTTCATGCTCATCATCACATGCCAGGACGATGTCCGGTCTCAGCACTGTCTCTTCTGTGACTTTCCAGTCATTTTCATAAGACAAAACACATTCAGGACAACTCTCTTCATCTAGTGTACTTCTAAGTGCAAAGAGTATCTCGGTAGCAATATTTTGATGTATTCGCATAGGAGCAGGAGCCATGGAAACAGGCGCACCCTCTATCAGTTCCCATTCTCCTTCCCAATTCACATAGTCATCATAGGTATAATTGAGTAATGCAGCAATAGACATGAGAAGGTCTCCTTTTTTGTTTATTATAGCATACAAGCACATATTACACAATATTCATCTGAACTGTCTCAAGGCCACCTTTTTCGTTACCGCTATTTCTAAACATATAATACATCGCTGCTTTAGGAAGAGCATCATCTATCTCTCAACGTTAAGTCAAATTCAAGTATAGTTAAAATTATTGTTTTTCACTACACATTAGATACAAAATTTATACCATCAAAAGAGGATCAATCCCTATGTTTACTATGTTTCAAAAAATAGGTAAAGCGCTTATGACGCCTATTGCCGTTTTGCCTATTGCTGCACTTTTGCTAAGACTGGGGTTTGGTGATATTCCTTTCATAGAAGGGCATATCGCTGTGATCATGAAATCTGCCGGAGATGCCATCTTCTCGCATCTTGACCTGTTGTTTGGCATAGGTATCGCCTATGGTCTAGCCAAAAACAATGATGGTGCAGCGGCATTGGCCGGCGCCATAGGTGTACTCATAGCCAAAGCGGTTTACACCAGCATTGACAAAGATGTCAACATGGGTGTCTTTGTGGGGATTATCATCGGGGTGCTTGCCGGATCACTTTATAACCGTTACCACAACATCAAACTCCCGGAGTTTTTAGGCTTTTTCGGAGGAAAACGTTTTGTGCCTATAGTCACAGCGGTTGCTTCTATCATGGTGGGGGTACTCGCAGGGTACTTTTGGCATTTTGCCCAGTCTGGCATAGACATGTTCTCCAATGCCATCATAGGACTGGGTGAACTCGGCACCTTCATCTATGGGACGCTCAACCGCCTGCTCATACCGCTTGGTCTTCATCATATACTCAACTCGGTCTTCTGGTTTCAACTAGGAGAGTACAGCTATATGAAGGATGGCGTAGAAGTTGTAGCCAACGGTGACCTGCATCGTTTCTTTGCAGGCGACAACACTGCAGGCACCTATATGTCCGGTTTTTATGTGGTCATGATGTTCGGCCTGCCTGCGATGGCCTATGCCATCTATCTCAACACACCCAAAGAAGCAAGAAAAAAAGCAGGTGCCATACTCGCCGGGGTTGCCTTTACGTCATTTCTGACCGGTATTACAGAGCCCTTGGAATTTTTATTTTTATTTGTGGCTCCACTGCTTTTTGTACTTCATGCCTTGCTGACAGGCCTGGCACTTGCTTTGGCCCATCTGCTTGACATCCATGCAGGTTTTGGCTTTTCTGCCGGATTTATTGATTATGTGATCAATTATAAATTGGCAACCAACCCCCTTCGTATCCTACCCTTGGGCCTGGTTTTTGCTTTGGTCTATTTTCTTGCAAGTTACTACCTCATTAAACTTTTTAAACTCAAAGTGTTCGATACGCAGACCCAAGACAAGACAGAGACGCAAAGCAGTGAAGCTGCAGCATTCATAGAAGCGCTGGGAGGCAAAGACAATATCATAGATACAGATGCCTGCATCACCAGGCTGCGCATGAAAGTGAAAAACAGCAGCATCCTGGATGACGGCCCGTTGACAGCACTTGGTGCCAAAGGGGTCATACGCCCGGATGCACACTCCATTCAGGTCGTACTTGGTACAAAAGCAGAGCATGTGGCACAGGAGATCAAAGAGGCTCTCAATGACCTATAGCTATTTTAAGGATCGGTTTGCCATATATTAACCAATTCTTGTTATACTATTTTCCAAAAACTCAATGGAGAGTGTATGCCTAAAATAGCATTATTGATACTGTTGTTCTTTTTGAACAGTTGCTCTTTTAACAATCCATTTTTATCTGAAGAAGTAGATACTGTCACTGTAGTCAAATACACTCCCTACATGAAGCATCACCGGGCATATTTCGCACGCAACAACTTAAAGATCATCGTCGGAAAACAAAAATACCGTTTTTTATATCACAGCAAAAAACATGAATTGGGCGTTCTGCTCCACCGTAAAAACCAATGGCTTTTGTATAATTTCACAAAACCCGATACCCCCACGATCGTGATACGGGACAAAACACATAAACGATACAAAGATGTACTCAAAGCATTGAGAAAAAAAGGGTATGCACCAAGAAGTCTCAAAGCATTGGGGCATGTACCCAAAATTGCCTTGCGACGCTACAAAGGTGTCAAAACCATCCTGATTGAAGTCAAAGATTATCGTCGCCTGAAAAAACTCTATGAAAAGGCCATCAGAACCTATCAGTCCCGAGAGATCAGGTCTATCAAAACACCATTGCCAAAAGCACTGATAGTGGACTACTATGAAAAGTACCGCAAACGTGCAAGAACAGCCAGACAGTTTGCACAACTGCAAATCATAGCAGACAAACTGGGATTCAACGCACACATACCCAAGAAAAAAGCCGGCACCAAAAAACGCCAGATAACGCCATCGGCATCGGACACTGAAAAAGTAGAGACCACGCAACCGGCCATCGAAGAAACCCCGGCTGAAGAAGAGGTCGTTGAAGAAAAAGCACCTGCTGAAGAAAATATCAAAGCAGCACCTCCCAAAGAGGTCTACACTACGCCCAAAAAGACGACTAAAGGGTATGCATACTACCGCTACCATGCATCCTATAACGAACTTCGCAGGTATCTTGCCAAGCCCGGTACAGCTTCATCTCTCTCATACAAACAGTACAGAAGCCTGCAACAGCATGCCAAGAAATTAAAAGAAGAAAGACTGCTAAGCGAAGGGTCGCTTGAAGAACTGATAGCAGCCTATAAAGTGAACAAAAATCCTAAATACAAACAACGCATACTAACGCTGATGAAAGACAAACAACTCAATAAAAATTAAGATATGATCAGCACCTGGCTAAGATCCAACACTATTTTGGTACCTTCATGTTCTTTACTCTGAATGCGTATGGGTATGGACAGCTCATCACATAGTTTTTTGACGATATGCAGCCCAATACCTATACCTCTGTCCTGCTCTTTGTAATATCTGTCAAATACTTTTGAGGGGTGCTTGATCCCTTTTCCGGTATCATGTATAGACAAAGTATGCCCCTGCAGCACAATGCTGACCTCACCATTGGCTATATTGTATTTCCCTGCATTACTTAAAATATTGTCCAAGATACGGGTGAATGCATCTTTATTGGTGTTGAGCTTGGTATTGTCTATGAGTATCTTGTAATTCACATCCGGATAGAGCACTTCAAAATAGTGTACACGGTTTTTAACCAGTTCATTGAGTGAAAATGCCTCTGACTGTGTAGAGACGCCCTTAAGAAAAATGCGTAAATTGTCTTGCAGGGAAATGATACTCTCTATGTTGTTCTCCAGTCTTTTAATCTTCTGATTGTCCCCTATTTCTCTTCGGAACAGCTTCAGATTGACAAGCATGGAGGAGATAGGGGTATTGAAATCATGCAAAATGTCTTTGACAAACTCTTCGTTCGTACGCAAAGCCCTTCGCAATGGCATCAGTGCATACATCGCAAACAAGAATGACACAATGGCTGAAAAAACCGAATACAGTAAAAATTTTCTAAAAAGCTTTTGTTCAAGCTTCTGTACTCTTGGTATATAACTTGCCTCAGGGTAGACTACTTTCATGAGGTATTTATCGGAGGTTGGCACTTTAAAATAACTGTAGAAATCCCCATCTTTATAGAGTATATTTTCTTCTTTGTTTTCTTCTTTGTCTACAAAATCCGTACGGAGTCCTTCACATTGGATGGTGTAGGCACAGAGCTTCATTTCCACATGGATTTTGTCTTCCATTTCTATTTTTTTTACTTGATAATCATTCCAAAAATTAATCGCAAGCAGTAC
>CAYXZY010000091.1:0-5873 GCA_964469685.1 uncultured Sulfurovum sp.
ATGACCGCCAGGAGCATTGGAGAGATCATAAAAAATGTTTTAAATGTTTGCTTGAGTGCTACTCTTAATTTTATCTTCATAGGTCGCCTTTTACAGTCATGTCTCCACTGAATATGCTGTTCATCCAATGGGACTTTGTTTTCAGTCATTTTATCATAGTTTACATCGTTTTAAGGGCTTAAATAGATGTAACATGATGAGATGAAATAATGTTTATTTTGTGGAGATTTTTGTGTCATAAATGTACACTTATCATTTTATGTTTTTATGGCTCATGAGCATCCATGTCTATTTTTTAGGGCTCATGGCTTTTTATTATTCTAACAGTTCCTATGCAATTTATAAATCATTAAGCATACAAAGACTATAATTAACTAACCAGTTAATTAATAAGGAACACGATGACAAAAAAAGTTCAAAAAAGAGATGCCCAGGCATCCAAAGCACTGATCATCCAAAATGCCATTGACCTTTTTTCGCAAAAAGGATATGCCGCAGCGTCTATGGATGAGCTGGGTCGCATGTGTGGACTGAACAAAGCTATGGTCTTCTACTACTTCAAAAACAAAAAAGGATTGTTTGAGGCGGTCATGCAGGAGGTATTGCTGCAGATACAGCATGCCGTCACAGAGGAAAATAAACACCATACAACACCCCGAGAGGAACTCGAAGGCTTTATACATACCTATGCGACCTTTGCGCACGAGCACCCTTACCTCCCTGCCCTGTTACTCAAAGAGCTGAGTGACAGTGGTGCGGTAGTGGCAGAACAGCTTTTTGCATCTATGCGACAGCTTTTTGCACTTTTTTCGGACATTCTTAAACGTGGAGAAGAAAAAGGGTGTTTTCATGATGCCGTACCTATGATACTCTACTTCATGGTACTGGGAACACTCAATCTCATGGTCACAACCAAGCCACTGAGGATCAAAGCTTCTACACTGGATGACATAGATGTCGATACCTGTGCACAGTGTGACAGTGAAGAGATAGCAAATTACATTATAGATAAAATAACACTCATGCTCAAAGGAACAAAATGAAAGTCAAACTAACCTTAACGCTGCTTCTTGCAGGACAGCTAAGCTATGCAACAAGTATCACCGATCTACTCAAAGCGGTGGAAAAACAGCCCCAAAGTACACTGGACAGTTTAAACATTCAACAGGGCGCCTTGGGTGAACGAAAGATAGCAGACAAGCTCATGCCCACGCTCGATGCATTTGCCGGGTATGAGGTATATAACCGTCCTTCAAACCTGCGTCCTGTGCTGCCTTCAGAGATGCAAACCCCCGGTACAGCCTTGCCTTTTAGTAAAAATATCAGCCGTGCAGGGGTACAGTTCTCCTGGCCGGTATTTGTCAAATCATTGACCACTCTAAAAGAAAAAGCCTCACTCTTGCGTTTGGCATCCAAAGACAAAAAAAGGCTCAATCGCATCACAAGAGAGGCAAAGGTCGTAGGGTCTGTGGCATATATGCGTTATATGGAGTCTTTAAAAGGTGCATTAATGGCGAAAGAAAAATCCATTTTTTCTACACGCAAAACCGTGACTCTCATGGTCAAGGAAGGGCGTGCTGCACCTAGCCAACTTCTTACACTGGACAGCAGTATCAATGACCTGAAGATGAATATCATAGGGATAGACCAGCAATTGAATACCCTCAGTGCCAGCATAGAGACACTGACAGGCAAACACATTCGCCACAGTGTCCCTTTACGAAAAAAACATGCGGTCAAAAAAGGCAAGATCTTCGCACTTGTACCTTTGGCAAAGAAGGTCAAAGCCAAAAAAGCTGGCATCAAAGCAGCCGAGGAAGGCTACTACCCGACACTCGCACTCAAAGGAAACTACACCCACAGCAATGCTGATGCGTACAATAATGACAAGTCTGTCAATACAAACTACGGCATGCTGGGTCTGTATGTGAATATACCCATTTATGACCGAAGTAAAGGCACGTCGGTAGAAGAAGCAAAACTGGATTATCTCAAAGAGAAATCACAGCTTGAAGATACACGTATTTCCCTGCAGGCTCAAGCCAAACAGCTTGAAAAAGAGATAGCACTTCTCAACCGTTCACTTAGTCTTGCAAAAAAAAGCATCAGCAATCAGGCATCGCTGCTTAAGATAGCAAAAGTGTCACTTGAAGATGAGATTATCACCCAGGAAGAGTACCTCCGCTATGAAGATGCGCTTGCCAATGCCAAAGCCAATCTCTACAAAATACGTGCACAAAAATGGCAAGACCTTGCACAGCTTGCCGTCATCTACGGAAATGATCTAAAAAGGATAGTCAAATGATACAAAAAATACTACGAATACTCATCATACTACTTGTGATTGCAGCAGCAGTGATAGGCGGCATGAAACTCATCAAAGCCAAGCGTGCCAAAGAGGCATCCACTCCTGTAGCCAAAGTCTACCCTGTCGTCGTCAACACGATGGTGCCAAAAGCCTCAGAGGTCTCCTTGACCCTGCCCTTTTTGGCTACAAGCATGAACGAAGAAGATGTCACGCTCTCGTCACGTCTTTCAGCCCGTGTAGAAATGATCAAAAAAAGCGGACAGCGTGTGCACAAGGGTGAGCCCCTTGTGACACTTGACACCACAGATCTCATGGCTGAGATCAAGGCTGCCAAGATCTCCCTTGCCAACCTGCGAAAAAGCCATGAACGAACCAAAGCACTTTACCGTGTCAAGGGTGCATCCATAGAACAGCTGCAAAAAGAGCAGTCGGGCATCGCTTCACTTCAGGCAAAACTCAAAGCATTGCAGAACCAACTCAGTTATGCCACACTCAAAGCCCCTGTCGATGGCACCATCGCAAAAGTATTTGCAACAGAAGGTACCGTGGCAATGCCGGGGAAACCACTCTTGCAGATCAATGCGGAGGAAGGCTTCAGTCTAGTGGTCAGAAGCCCTTCAGACATACATCCAAAAGCACTCATCTATGAAGATAAAGTCTATCCTCTCTTTGCACTGGGCAGTACCTATCATGGACTGAACGAATACAAAGCATTTGTCAAAGCAGCCGGACTAACGACCGGGGAGAGAGTCAGTATTGAGGTGGTTGTCTATCAGGGTACTGCTGTCAAGCTTCCTTTTGATGCGATCCTCAACAGAAATGGCAAAAGTTATGTACTTCTTGTAGAAGATACCCATGCAACACCCATGGAAGTCCATATACGCTACAGCGGACAGGAAGGTGTGGTACTCAAAGAAAATGTCACAGACAAACAGCTCATCGTTGCCAAACCCGATATCATGCTCAAACTTCTCAGCGGTCATGCGCTCAAAGTAAAGGAGTAAGCGATGTTTGAGTATTTTTACAAACGCCCCTATCTGCTTTACAGTGTGATAGTCGGGTTTTTCGTTATGGGAGTGGTAGGCTTGGCAACACTGCCAAAGAACCTGTTTCCCGATGCAAACCCACCAAAGATCGTGGTCATCACCAAGGTACCCGGAGCCACTGCAAAAGTAGCAGCATCTACGGTCTCCAAACCTATAGAAGAAGAACTTGCAAGACTGGGACTGGTGACAGATGTCAGTTCAGTGAATGTGGCTAACATGTCCATAGTCTCAGCAGAATTCGGCTACAAAAAAGGCCTGAATGAAGCGGCAGTGGATGTAGCCAATGCCCTCAATGTCGCTAAAGCCAAGATCCCTGAAGGCCTGAACCCTGCTATCTACACTGCCGGTGACTTTACCCTGCCTGTCGATGTCATGGCGTTAAGTCCAAAGAACGATACTATCAGCTTGGATGAAATACGTAAAATAGCCGACAGTTTCATCAAGCCGCATCTGTTGAGCAATAAAGCCATTGGTAACGTAGAAGTCTTCGGAGGGTACCAAAGTGCCATCAATGTAGAGATAGATCCCTTTAAAGCCAAAAAATACGGTGTGGATTTTGAAACCATCTCAAAAGTCATCATGTCACAGAATAAAGATATCCCCGTGGGGTTCATCAAAGGAGAAAACAGTTTCTATACCGTGACTATCTATGGTGAAAAAGACAATGTCTTAGCACTGCAAAACCTGCTCATACAGCCTAATGTACGCCTAAAGGATGTAGCAGATGTCAAATGGGGATACCAAAAACGCACCAGTGGTTACATAGGAAACGGTAAAAAAAGTATAGCCCTTGCGATACAAAGAGCACCCAAAGGTTCTGTGCTGGACGTAAGTAAAGCGGCACGTGAAGAGATGAAAAAACTGGCAGTACAGTACCCCAATATAAACTTTGAGATCGCAGATACACAGCGTAACCTCATCGAGCAGGCCAACGACAATATGCTTGAAGCCCTAAGAGATGCCATACTCTATACCCTGTTGGTGATCATGATCTTTTTGGGTAACTTTAGGGCGATCATTGCTGCGGGTCTTTCCATTCCTATGGTATTTTTCTCGGTGATTGGTATCATTTGGATGACTGGCGGGGAACTCAATATTGTGATCTATACGGCGATTATATTGGCACTGGGTATGCTCACAGATGATGCCGTAGTGGTGCTGGAAAACATAGAACGCCACCTGGTGGAGAGCAAAGAAGACCTGCAAACTGCCATCAAGCACGGAACCAAAGAGGTACTAAGCCCCGTATTTGCTGGAACCATCGCGACCATAGCCATACTTTTCCCTCTCATGTTTGTGGGCGGATTTCCTGAGAAGATATTTAAACCCCTTATAGAGACATTAATCATCGCACTACTGGTGAGTTATTTTCTTTCTATTACGTTTATTCCTCTGCTTTCTGCATGGTTGTACAGAAATGGGGTACAAAAAACCAAAGTAGAACAAGGGTTTGAATGGTTCTATCAACATACCATTGGACGACTTGTCGCACCCTATGAAGGGATTATCAAATTTTCCAATGGAGGCTGGAAAGTTGTAAGACGTATTGTCCTCACACTTGGGGTCATTGCCTTTTTACTCTTTAGCCTTAAAAATGTCATGCCAACCATCGGTAAAGATGCTATGCCACCCATGGATACGGGTATCATCAAAGCACAGATAGCTTTTTCTGCCAATGAAACCGTAGACACAGCGGAGCAAAAACTCACACCCTTCCTCAAATGGCTGGATGAACAATCATGGGTAGAAAAAAGTTCTATCGCATTTGGTAGTGAAGCAGGTACCCTCTCTTTAGGTAGCGGTAACCTGCCAACAGAAGCGACCATCACCATTAATGGAGTCAACCGATTTGAACGTGACAGATCACTTTGGGAACTTGAAGATGAGATACGCGACAGACTTTCTCATTTGGAAGGTATCAAACGTAATGATGTCTTTGACTTTGGGGCAACAGCACTCTCTTCCATCAAAGCAACAGTCGACACACGTTTGAGCTCACCACAAATAGAAGGCTTGAGTGAAACATCCAAAGCCGTAGCCGATGCAATGAAAACAGTCAAAGGACTTACCTCTGTTTCTACTTCATGGGATAAAGACTTTAGTGAGTACATTATCGATATCGACAGAAACAAAGCACTTGCCTATGGACTCACACCCTACAGTATTGCTATGCAGATACCTATAAAGGGGCAGATCGCTTCACTTAATGCCAATCTGGAGTCCATGAATACACAGTTCGTACGCCTCTACCTCAAAGACAGGTATACAAAAAACCTGGAGACGCTCAAACTTCTACCTATCAAATCCAATGTAGGAGAGATTCCCCTTGCACAGGTAGCCAAGATAGAAAAAAAGCTGACCTATGCCAAGATAGAACGGGACAATATGCTCTACTCGCTTGATGTCAACGGCTACAGAACCAAACGCCCCGTGACGCACCTCACGGATGATACACTTGAAGCACTCAAGCATGTACAGGCAGATGACATCGTCATGACACAAACAGGTGATGCCGCGCA
>CAYXZY010000092.1:0-5750 GCA_964469685.1 uncultured Sulfurovum sp.
CTCACCCTCGCCCGCGTCGTTCGAAGCCCACTCCCAGATACCGATACCGCTGGTACGTCCCATCATATGGATGCTCGGGAACACCGGTACCCTCAA
The DNA here is from genome assembly GCA_964469685.1 of uncultured Sulfurovum sp. Lineage (GTDB taxonomy): Bacteria > Campylobacterota > Campylobacteria > Campylobacterales > Sulfurovaceae > Sulfurovum. The sequence goes on from CAYXZY010000092.1 coordinate 97, forward strand.
ACCAGGAGTGAGTCACATCCTCGGTGATCTTTGATTCGTCAAGTTCATGTACTTTAGTGAGATCACCATCGAGTACCACTCCTGAAGGCAAAAAGAGTGCAGATTTGTAGAAACCTGTATCATCAAGTCTGAAATCACCGTACGACATATAGGATAAAAGACCTCCACCGGAACCACCGATTCCTTTACCCAGTGTACCTTTGTGATTCGTTGCATGGAACGATTGTGATGCATCCGTTGCTTCATCTGCATAAGCAGTCCCGGCCATGTAGATATCCGGCATATAGGCTTTTTTCACAAATTCATCTGTCTCACGCAACAGCTCTTGGAAGAGTGCTATACGCGCAGGATTTTGAATGTCCTGTACACAAGTAACCCCGCCCACAACGATGGATTGAGGGTGCGGTGACTTTCCTCCGAAGAGTGCATGCATTTTAGACATACGTCTTTGCACATCCAGTCCTTTGAGGTAGTGGGCTACACCTATGAGGTTTTGCTCAGGCGTAAGCTTATACCCTTTATTTCCCCAGTATCCATTTCCAAAGATACCAAGGCGACCCTCTTTGGCAAACTTCACAATACGGTCTTGCACTTCTTTAAATGCACTTGCACCTGAGATATACGGTGTTGTACCCGCAACCTTTGCCCATTTTTCAGCTTCTGCAGCTGTTGCTTCAGGGTCCGCTTTGGTTGCAGAGATGATATCGACAAAATCCAATGCATGTAAATGATAAAAGTGTACAAAATGGTCATGTACCTGCAGAGAACCTTGAATGAGGTTGCGTACGATTCGTGCATTTTTAGGTATTGTAATATTAAATGCATCCTCAACCGCTTCTGTACTTCGTTGGTAGTGTGTACCCGTACATACACCACATATACGCATGGTCATCAATCCAATATCTCTTGGATCTCTACCTTTGACAATGGTCTCTATACCTCTGAACATCGTGGAAGAACTCCATGCATCTGTAATGACATTGTCAGCGTTTATGACCGCCTCAATTCTTAAATGACCTTCAATACGTGTAATAGGATCAACAATGATGTGTTTATTTCCATTCGCGTCTGTCTGATGGAAGTTTCCATCTGCTCCATGTGCTGTACCGCCACCTGTGGTATGCGCTTCAGCTTGTTCGTTCATTTCTGGCATTAGTACTCTCCTCCATCTTCTCTTTTACCGGCTACGGCACTTGCTGCAGCATGAATACCGATACCGATACCAGCTGCTGTTAATAACCCTAAACCAAATTCATCAACGGTTTTTTCAACCCCACCTGTTGGTGCTTTGATGTTGGCATTTGCCATAGGTCTTTCATAAGCATACTTATCCCAGAAGTCCGGTTCAGAACATCCTATACACCCACGCCCAACACCAATAGGCCAATTCACACCCTCGTTATAACGGATAATAGAACAGTTATTGAAGGTCATAGGCCCCCTTACATCCTACTTTGTAGAGACAGAAGTTGTTTTTTGCCCCTTCATCACCAAACTCTTCTACATACTCACCTGCATCAAAGTGCGCACGTCTCTCACAGTTATCGTGGATACGATAGCCAAATGCAAACTTAGGACGCAACAACGAATCGAGTTCAGGGATGGATCCCGTAAGTACAAAGTGCAAGATAACACCTACCATATTGAAAGGATTCGCAGGACAAGCCGGGATGTTGATCACCGGTTTTCCCTTGATAACGTCCATAACCCCTACTGAATCCGTAGGGTTTGGAGCCGCTGCAGGGATACCACCATAGGTAGCACAAGACCCAACGGCGACAACAGCTGCTGCTCCTGCTGCCGCACGGTGAAGGTGATCGACAAAGGTCTCACCCTTGGCACCAATAGTTCCATACTGACCATTCATACCCAAAGGTACAGCGCCCTCCACAAAGAGAAGATACTTCCCTTTAAAATGTTCCATTGCCTAATCCATTTGCTTTTCAGCCTGGTGGCCTGAAGCAGCCTGTAGTGTTTCATGGAACTCCAAAGAGATAATATCCAGTACGATTTCATCTATCTTTGGGCCGTCTGAACGCAATAGCGCTTCTGAGTTACCTGCACAGTCAGAAAGTTCTACCCATATTACAGGGACTCTGTTCATCAGAACGGCTGCTTCAGCTACAAGTGGGGTAAAGGAAGCGGGGAGCATAAGCATTGCAGTTGTCGCAGAAGCCCACTTTAGAAAATCACGTCTTTCCAATCCGTGTTCTTCAATACTTTCCGTAAAATCAGGTCGGTTGTTCAGAGGCGTTAGTTTTTTTAATTCTTCAATACGTTGTTGGCATGAGGCATACAGGGCATCATAGTATGCATCACCCTTATTGGTATTCACCTGTGCACTTTCAGCAGTAAAGAGTTTTTTTACTGATTCTTCTTTGTCTATACTCATATTGCTCTCCTTTTATTTTATGAATGACTATTCACAATCATAGGAAATATAAACTTAAATAAAAATGAATAAGCATTCAATTTTAGAAAAATTTTCATTTTAGTGATTATTTTACATAAATATAAGTTATAGGTATAAATTTGTTATTATTGTGCTGCACACACAGAACAGACATCAAAAGTACGAAAGATAAAAGTAGCTTCCTCAATGCTTTTAGAACCTATCATAGCTTCTATCGCTATGCCCTGTTCTTCTTTGCTGCCGTGACTAAGGTTCCACTGTGTAGGCGTGATGATCTGATATGTGCTTATGCTTCCCTCTTTTACGGTCGTTTTGTGGATGAGGGAGCCACGTGCCGCCTCTACGACACCGGTACCTTCAAACGTATCTGCATGCAGATCAACATCTAAGCTGCACGAAGGTTCATCCAATTGCATATCCCCTAAAAGTGCTTTGGCATACTCCAGCAACAGCGCCACTTCATGTACGCGTGCAAAGACCCGTGTAAGCAGTGAATCTTGATAGCGTTTATGCAGACTTTTGATGATGGGTCTTTTTGCCACCATGCCCCGTGCGAGTGGTCCTGTTTCATAGAGTCTATTTTTATAGGTGACTGCCTTGGCGACAGTGCCTTCCTGCAAAGATTCTTTGACATAACGTGTATCAACGTTGGATACAGTCGTCACAATGGACTTGCCCGACTGTGACAAAGGTGATTCGCCAAAGACTATAAACCTGTCATGGCTCTGTCCCATATTGGCCATCCCTTGACTTCCCATAAGATGCATCATCTTTCCCAAATCACCTTGAATGGTATGGAGATTGGACACAGAATCAATCGCCAGATACTTGTCTAAACGCAGTCCTGTCACCACTTGTTCAAAAAACCTGATACTTTCATCTACAAGACTTTGAGCCTGCATGACATCCACATGGGTAGGATCACAGGTGACACCCCCTGGCACCGCATAAGAAGAGTGTGGCCACTGTCCTGCAAAAATAGCCAAAGCCTTGGTAATGGTAGACGAAAGGTATGTAGCCTTCATGGCATAGTTCTCTTCACTCTTTTGATTTGCATAGGCTTCAAGTTGTGGCAATATCGTCAGATAGAACCACTTGATTTGATTTTGTATCAGTTCACACGCAAGCGTAAACTCTCGTATATCACTCGCTTTTGAAGAGAGTGCTACCTTGATGCCGTTGTTTTCGTACCAATTTTCTATCGCACGTACAGATGCTAGAAGATGCGCATGATTACAGATACCGCAAACCCTGGGGGTAATGACCAGGGCATCACGTGCCGGCTTGCCTTTGAGTATCTCTTCTATCCCTCTATAAAATCCAAAGTTTATCCTGACATCTTCTATCAAGCCCTCATTGAAAGTAAAATCAAGCGCTGCTTCCCCTTCTATCTTTTCTATCAGTTGTTTGATGTGTATTTTTTTCATTGGTCATACTCCAACAGCCTCTGGGAAAAACGTTTGATTTTAAAACTTTTGACGACCCCTGTCAGTGTAAGGTAAGCACGTCTGGGTATGCCAAGGGGCATTTTGGAAGGTATGCCCATATTGGTCTGTGTCGTAAAGAGTGAGGTCTTGGGAAACTGTGGCTCGGTACAGCCAAAGCATGGTGTGCCTGCACGCGTTTTAGAGCTCACATCATTCCACAGTATCTTATTGCACGAACCTCGCGTATAGGGACCTTGACAGCCCTGTTCATAGAAGAGACAGCCCTCTTTAAATCCGAAATTCTTTGTGTCGATCTTCCATTCAAAATACTCATTACGTGTACATCCCGTGTGTACCGTATAGCCATAGAGTTCTACAGGACGGTGCAGCGTGTCTATCTCTATTTTCTTTTCATTGGCTATCATCAGCAGTACATAAGACATCCATTTAGGATGCATCGGACACCCTGGCAAGGAAATGAGTTTGGAAGCATAGGTAGCATACCGTGACGTTTTTTCTTCCAGATCAAAACAAAACCCCGATATCTTCTCAGGATTGTTTTGCTTGAATATCCCTCCAAAGGTAGCACAGGTACCCGCAGAGATGATATGTTTTGCTCTCTTCGCATACGTATGGATAAGAGTCGAAACCTCTACACCGTTTTTGCGAAAGCCCTCTTCGATGAAGGAGCCTTCCAGCACAAGGATATCACACGGCACAGCCCCCGCAATGACATCTTCCATCGTATATGCGCCATCAAGCAAAGGATGATGCACCACGTCAAAATGTGACAGAATAGAAAAAAGATCCGGATGGTTTAAAAAAGAGTGGGTGTTGCCGTTACAGGTAATGGACTGCAGCCATAAAAGTGTAGGTTTATATGGCTTGGAAGACATCTTATGCCTTGAGTGCGTTGTAGATATTGCGCGAGATATCATCGATATAATATTCTATCTCTTTGGGTAACACCCCTTCTCCTTTGAGAAAGACCATGCCTCCCAGGTATCCCATAAAAAGCCCAAACGCGGAAAAAAAGTCCTGATTTCTAAGTTCACCGGAGCTAACAGCATCATCAAAAAAGACCATGATCTCGGTTATGAACCCGGACACACATACCATCCCCTCACATCCATCAGTAAATACCTCACGGTTAGAGAGGTACACACGCAGGAAATACTCTATCATTTCAGGCTTCTCTTTGGCCATCGTAAAGTAGATCGTGACAATTTGATGTATCTTCTCCTGTGCACTGGCTTCAGACATATTGACTGCACGTATCTTTTCGCCCAGTGCTTCGGAAGTATATTTGATGATCTCCTGCGCCAATATATCTTTGGAGGAAAAGTAGTTATAGAGATTGCCCACCGACATCTGCAGTTTTGCAGCAATATCAGGGATGGTTGTTTTATGAAAACCATTGGCGGAGAAAAGCTGTAGTGCAGTTTGTATAATGGATTCTCGTTTTAATGCTTTTTTGTCTGCTATCTTCACAGTGTCCCCTCAGTGTTAGTGAAATTTATTCTATCATAAAAATCATGTGAACCAAACTTATGTTACACTTCACAATCCAATGTATACAGCCAGTACCCGTGAGGACAACACAATGAAAATACTTTTAGCCCCCAGTGAAACCAAACGTAGCGGAGGGACTGCGCCGTTTAGTCTCTCTTCTTTACTCTTTGAGTCGCTTTTGCCGTATCGTACACGCCTTTTACACGCCTATACCAATGTGATTCAAAAAGGCGACATGCTGGCACTCTCCAAAATGTTCGGTATCAAAAAAGAAGCCGACATTCTCAAGTATACCAAAGACA
>CAYXZY010000093.1:0-5662 GCA_964469685.1 uncultured Sulfurovum sp.
CCTCGACCTCCGGCTTATGAGACCAGCGCTCTAACCAGCTGAGCTACCTTGACTTGTTTTGAAGAGACGGAATTCTATCTAAAGATACCTTTATTGTCAATGGTATGAAGAAAAAAAAGGATGAATTCAAAAAATAAAGCATAGTTTAGTCATATCCACTCATATTAATTAAATTTTTTAAAGAAACTTATTGACAAATTTAAAAAAAATCACTACAATGCGTTCATAAATAAAATTGAATCAAAGGAGTTTATGATGGCTTTTAAACCATTAAAAGACAGAATTTTAGTTGAACGCGAAGAGCAGTCCAACCAAACTGCTTCAGGACTATACATCCCTGATACAGCAAAAGAGAAACCGTTGGAAGGATCTGTGGTTGCAGTCGGGATAGATGCGAAAGAAGACGGCATTGATGTGGGTGACAAAGTTGTCTTTGCCAACTACTCAGGCATGGAGATCGTCATTGAAGGTAAAGAATACCTCATTTTACAAAGCAAAGAAGTCCTTGGACTTATCATATAACTAAAGGAGCACATTATGGCAAAAGAAGTATTTTTTTCAGACAAGGCGCGTAGTGGACTTTTCGAAGGTGTTACAAAACTCGCAGATGCGGTCAAAGTAACTATGGGACCACGTGGGCGTAACGTACTTATACAAAAATCATACGGGGCACCGCACATTACAAAAGATGGTGTTTCTGTCGCACGGGAAATAGAACTTGAGGACAGTCTTGAAAACATGGGTGCACAGCTGGTAAAAGAAGTGGCATCCAACACTGCCGATGAAGCAGGTGACGGTACAACAACTGCGACGGTTCTTGCACACGCCATTTTCAAAGAAGGACTTAGAAACATCACAGCCGGTGCAAACCCTATAGAGGTCAAACGCGGTATGGATAAAGCGAGTTCAGCGATCATTGAAGAGCTTAAAAAGATCTCCAAAGAGGTCAAAGACAAAAAAGAGATCGCCCAGGTAGCTACGATCTCCGCAAATTCAGATGAGACCATCGGTACCCTTATTGCTGAAGCCATGGACAAAGTAGGAAAAGACGGTGTCATAACCGTTGAAGAGGCAAAAGGTATCAATGATGATCTTGAGGTCGTAGAAGGTATGCAGTTTGACAGAGGATACATCTCACCTTATTTTGTTACCAATACGGAAAAAATGACATGTGAACTTGAATCTCCGCTCATACTATTGACCGATGGGAAGATCACTACCCTTAAAGATCTGGTACCCATGCTGGAGCAGGTACAGCAAAGCGGAAGACCTCTGCTTATCATAGCTGATGACATAGAAGGAGAGGCACTCTCCACACTGGTACTGAACAAACTCAAAGGTGTGCTCAATATCACTGCTGTAAAAGCACCTGGCTTTGGAGACAGAAAAAAAGAGATGCTCAAAGACATTGCGATCCTCACGGGCGCTACGCTCATCACTGAAGAGCTTGGGTTGACTCTTGAGAAGGCATCTCTGGCTGACCTTGGTCAAGCGGCACGTGTCGTCATAGACAAAGACAATACGGTTATCGTAGACGGTAAAGGTGACAAAAATGCAGTCACTGCCCGCGTAAATGAGATCAAGGCACAAATTGGTACTACCAGCAGTGAGTACGACAAAGAAAAACTGCAAGAGCGTCTTGCCAAACTTTCAGGAGGCGTTGCAGTGATCAAAGTGGGTGCTGCGACAGAGACCGAAATGAAAGAGAAAAAAGACAGAGTGGATGATGCTCTCAGTGCCACAAAGGCTGCTGTAGATGAGGGTATCGTCATTGGTGGCGGTGCTGCACTCATTAAGGCAAGTCAGGCTGTGAAACTTGATCTTAAAGATGATGAAGCAGTTGGTGCAGAGATCATTTTAAGAGCGGTCTATGCTCCTTTAAAACAAATCGCACAAAATGCGGGATTTGACGCAGGGGTAGTAGCCAATGAGATCTCTCAGTCAAGTGACGAAAACTTAGGATTTAATGCTGCAAACGGTGCTTATGTCAATATGCTTGAAGCAGGTATCATTGACCCACTTAAGGTGGAGCGAGTGGCACTTCAAAATGCGACCTCGGTAGCCTCTTTGCTTCTTACAACAGAAGCAACCGTATCTGACATACCGGAACCGGCTTCAGCAGCACCTGAAATGCCTCCAATGGGTGGTATGCCAGGCATGATGTAGCCCTGTGAAAATGACATACGCTTGTCATTTTCACTTTTGGGTACCCTCACTTTCCTGCAGCATCTCTGGCTTTTGTTCAAGTTTATCAGAGGTGCTTCCCTATCTTAACAATTCTCCAAAATCCAAAGCAGAGAGTGGCTTGGAATAGAGGTACCCCTGGGCATTGTCACAGCCATACTCTCCCAAAAGCAACAGCTCTTTGGATGTTTCAACACCTTCTGCACTGGCTTCAAACCCAAATCCGTGAATAAGCCCAATCAGAGATCTGACAGTAATCTGATGGTCTAAATTCGTCTCAATATCAAAAATAAGTGATCTGTCTATCTTCACAGAGGACAATGGCAGCCTTTGCAAATGTTTCAAAGAAGAATAGCCTGCTCCAAAATTATCTAGAGAAATAGAAAGTCCAAGATCTTTAAACATTTTAAAGTCCATCACTGTTTTGTCTATATTGAACATGGCAGACTGTTCGGTAATATCCAGATTAAACTCTCTGGGGTTTACCCCATGGTCTTCAAATAAAGTCTGCAGTTTTGTCACAAAAGTGTCAACCTGCATCTCTTTCAGTGAAAGGTTCACCGTGATTTTAAAATTTTTCAGTCCCTGTTCATTCCACTGTTTTTTTTGCATAATGGCTTCTCGGAAAACATATTCTCCCAGATCCACTATAAGTCCAGTCTTCTTTGAAACATCTAGAAATTTATCTGCTGTGATCAATCCCAGTTCAGGATGCTTCCACCGGATGAGTGCTTCAGCGCCTATCATTTCTTCACTTTTGACATTAAAAATAGGTTGATAGTAAAGAAAAAATTCATGGTTTTTTATCCCTTTACGTATCTCTTCATTCATCTTGACATCATCTTTGTGTATAGACTGAATTTCAATTTCAAAAAAACCAATGTTCGATTCGCTCTCTTGTTGGGCTTGATCGAGTGCCATATAGACATGATGCAATAATTTGGCTGCATTCTTTCCGTGATCGGGATATATTGATATGCCTATGGAAGTGGTGAGACGCGCCGTATCATTGTCCTGATAAAAGTTTTTAATATCCAGTATCAGTTTTTTAGCAGCTTCTCTCACCAGGTCTTTGTCGCTCTCATTTTTGAGTACAAAAAGAAACTTGTCACAGTCCATACGGTACACCTGCATATTTTCGGGAGTATTACTCTGAAAATAATTTGCTATTTTTTTAATGATCTGGTTTGAGAATCCCGGCCCCAAGGTTGATTGCAGCTCTTTGAAATGATCGATACCCAACAATAGTAATGCAAATGATTCAGATTTATTTTTACTTTCCATCACCAATGTATTGATATCTGTCAATGCAGAAAACTGACTAGGCAAACCTGTGAAAAAATCAACCCCTCCGTCCTTTTCAACCGTTTTCATCTGGGTCGGAGCCACGGCCTGCATATCTATCACACAGGTTATTGTCTTGTCAATATTCCATCCGCTCTTGTCTACATAAATGTTTACCTGCTGCATTTTACCGTTAATGACCAAAAGTACATTTTGTAAATGGAAACTGTCTTCTTGTCTTTCTGACTCTTTTTTTAAAACCTCAAAAAAATCAGCAGGGTCAGATGTGTCTATCTTTAAACCTATTTGCTTACTATTGGAAAGTTTTCGGTAGTTCTCATCCAGAGAAAACAGCATTTTTGCCGACTTATTCGCAAAAATGACCTGATAGGCATCAGACAGAACCATCATGGCTTCACTGTAATACTCTTTTTCTTTTTTAAATAAATTTAATTCTTCAACAATGTCTTTTCTCTTTTTTTGGTGCCATGTGTTCAAACCGACGACTACAATGAGTAGTACCAAGAGTCCAACTACACTCACTATTATTATGCTATTCATTTGATCCTCTTTTATCTTAATAATTTCTGAAATTCAAATACCGGCAGTGGTTTTGCAAAATAATACCCTTGCATCAGATCACAGCCGTACCCTGCCAGTATCTCGTACATACGTTTATTTTCCACACCTTCAACGACAACTTTCATACCCAGGTTGTGCCCCAATTCGATCATAGCCTTGACTATACGCTGATCCTCATTGTTCGTCACAAGATAATCGATCATTGTTTTGTCTACTTTCAAAACATCTGCAGGAAACTTTTTTAAATAGGCAAAAGAGGTATACCCTGTACCAAAATCATCCAGTGAAATACCAACGCCTAGATTTTTCAAATTTCTAAATTGTTTTTGTGTGGATTCTTCACTGATCATGGCAGAACCTTCGGTGATCTCAAATTTGATCAGTTCAGGTTTAACCTGGTGGTATTGTATCTGCTGTGCAACGTTCTCAACAAAATCTTCCTGCTCTATCTCGAACAGTGTTATATTGATAGAAACATCAATTTTTTTAAATTTAAAAAGCTCCCAACGTTTTTGCTGCTTGAGTACCTCTTCAAGCACATATTTTCCCAACTCACTGATAAAACCTGTTTTTTCCATAATCGGTATGAAGATATTTGGCGGTATTAAACCGTAGTTGGGATGAAGCCATCTGATCAGGGCTTCTGCTGAGACCACATTGGACGTTTTAGCATCGACAATTGGCTGATAATACACTTCAAATTGCTTTTTCTCCAAAGCTGCGTGCATCTCATTGTGTAGTTGCAATTCATCATAATCATGCGCTGCCTCTTCAGCCCTGTAGACCTGTATGCGCCCCTCACCCTGTGATTGTGCCATATTTAAAGCTTTGTATCCCCTATCTAGCAGATAGCGGCTTTCTCCACTTTCAGGATAAATACTTATCCCTACAGAAGCGGTCATATGCAATTTGGCATCATTGATCTTGTAGAACGAAGCAAGTTTTGCTTGTATCTCTTCTGCAAAATCTAATACTTCCTTCTCATCTTGCATATTACAGACGGCTATTAAAAAATTATTATGATACGTATGATAGACTGAAATATACTTGTCTTCGGCCAGACTTTGTAAATAGGCTCCAAATTTACACAGTATGGCATTGGTTTGTTCATAACCTATAGTGGAACGAATGGTGGACAATGCGTCTATATCCATAAGGATCAAAGCAAGTTTTTGGTCGCTCATATGTGTCTTGGAATACATCGCTGTTAAATCATGGGTCAACTGTACTTGATTTGGCAGACCTGTCAGCTGATGCTTGTAGGCAATAAGTTTCTGCTCTTTTTTCTCACGCAGATCATGCATTGAGATGATGTTGCACCACATATCATGCTTACTGCTCAAGGGACTGCTGTCCATGTAGAGGTTTATGGGTATAGTGTTCTCTATGTCATCTACTGACAAGTTCACTTGCAAAAAAGACTGCATTTTATCATTGGGCCTAAGCGGGTCTGACTTTGCCAAAGTCTCCAAATCCACCCATTGGGATTTTATCTGTATCTTCGGCGTTTTTGAAAGAGGCTTGAACATAAAATCATTTCCCAAAGAGAGTAATGTTTTCATCTTGTTGTTTGCATAGACAACTTCATTTTTATCTGAAAGTATCAGCATGG
>CAYXZY010000094.1:0-5622 GCA_964469685.1 uncultured Sulfurovum sp.
TTTCATTCTCCAATGGTAGGCCTGTTCAACCTTTTTAACCTGATGGCTGCCATTGGCTCTGTGCAGATGCTGACCCGGCGTCCACTGCAGGAGATATGCGATGTCGTTGAACATTTTGCAGGGGTATCAGGGCGTATGGAAGTGGTGAGCCGTGACCCTTTGGTCATTGTGGACTTTGCACATACTGACGACGGGATGCATGCTGTACTCGAGTCCATGAAAGACAGGGACATCTCCGTGGTATTTGGGGCAGGGGGCAACCGTGACAAAGAGAAGCGACCCCGTATGGGAGCAGTGGCAGGCCGATACGCAAACAAGATCTATGTGACATCGGACAACCCTAGAGATGAGGTTCCTGAACAGATACTCGAAGACATTCTTGTGGGGCTTTTGGGAAAAGACGGTGTGACTGCCACACCAGACAGAAAACTTGCGATCAGGTTGGCACTGGAGGCACTTGAAGAAAATGAAGTGTTGCTCATACTGGGTAAGGGTGATGAAGATTACCAGGAGATCAAAGGGGTCAAACATCCTTTTGATGACAGAGAAGTCGTAAGAGAGCTACTGAGTACAACACGTTAGCACAGATGAGGTAAGGTCTCATTAAACTGTACTTAAGTAAATGGGAGTAAAATACTCCCAATTAAACTTCAAGGATCAATTATGATGGAAAATATACCACAACCAGCCTTTTACATGTTCAAATGTCAACAGTCGGCACCTCCGGGAATGCCTAAACCATCATGTGTAAAAGCAGATGACCCTGAGTCACAAGAGCTTTTTCAGCATCTTGCACAAAGACTTATGGAAAAAGGTATCATCGGTACGGTAACACCTATACAAACAGGGTGTCTGAACCGTTGTGCCAATGGCCCGGTCATGCTGGTTGAGCCAGGACACGTGATGTATGTGAATCTGACCAAAGAGAAGATCAACAAGATCATCGATGAACACATCATCGGCGGTAATGTTGTATCTGAATATGTGATACCGGAAATGATGTGGGGAGACCCTATCGACCCTGCATCTATCGCTAAGTAGCACCATCTCTAAGAACCGTAACCTGAAGTCAGCTTTGGGTTACGCCCCAATTCCCTCACAATTTTCAGTATAATAGCAATATGGCTTGGATTTTGGTATAATCCCGATAATTAAACTATAGGAACGATTATGAACATTACTATGTTATATAGTAAACTTCACAGAGCAACTGTTACAGATGCGAACCTTAACTATGTGGGGTCGATTACTATTGATACAGAACTTATCAAAGCAGCAAAGATGCGAGTAGGTCAAAAGATTGATATCGTGAACGTGAACAATGGTGAGCGTTTCTCTACGTATATCATCCCCGGAGATGCAGGCAAAAGAGACATCTGTCTCAATGGTGCAGCTGCACGGAAAGTGCACAAGGGTGACAAGATCATTATCATCGCTTATGCAACCATGACGGAAGAAGAGGCGGATGCGTATGAGCCTAAAGTGGTCATCCTGGATGACAACAATGATATTGCCCAAGAATTCTCAGGTCTTGAGTAGTCTGGAAGGGTTGTGAATGTTTGACGGTTTTGATATGAGCAAGATGTCCGAGATGATGTCTCAGATGCAAGATAAAGCCAAAGAGATCCAGGAACAGGCTAAAAACGTGCAGTTCACTGCCAAAGCAGGTGGCGGACTGGTAGAGATCACTGCCAACGGTGCAGGTGAAGTGGTCGATCTCAATATTGATGACAGTTTGCTCGATGATAAAGCGTCTTTGCAGATATTGCTGATTTCAGCGATGAATGATGTCACTAAAATGATAGAAGAGAATAAAAAATCCCAAGCGATGGGTATGATGGGTGGATTGAACCCTTTTGCGAAATAGGTTCTACCTATTTGTGTCAACAAGATAACTAAATTCTTTAGAGTTTTTGTACTTCACTACAATACTGGCAACATGTGAATGTTTACCTTCTTTTTTCACTACTTTTTGAAGTATTTTTGATATTTTCATTTTATTTCCTTTCATTTTGATATTTCTCCTCTTGGAGATAATGGTATCATAGACCATAGCGATAACAAAATGATAACACCTAATAAAATGTATGGGTGCGAGGATTCAATGGCATAAATAATCCAAAAGACGCTCTTTAAATCCCTCCTTGTAGCCAAAACTTATCTCCTCAACAGGGGATTCTACCTCCTGGATGATCTCATCTGATGGTGTCTCAAAGGCATAGTATTCTAGATTGCCGTCAAATCCATGGTCCCCTTCATAGGTCTTTAGTGTTGCTATAGGTTCATTGATGAGGTAGAACCCTTTCACCTTGCCTGTGTAGACACCGGGCAAGGTGGCCTGCAGATCTATGATCAGTGTAAGCGGTTTTTCGCTGACAGAAGGATCCAGGCTGTGCCAACACTTTTTGTCATCGCTATCGCAGTCTATGTTTTCTATATCGCTGCTAAATGGGTTGTGAAAATAGTTCAAATCTTCACTCTCAAAGTGAATGAGTTCTGAGAGAATGGCATGTTTAAGTATCTTGGATTTCATCAATATCTCCTTCAGTATGTTCGTGGCCTGATCCTCACAATGCAAAAGCGTCTTTGAGGTAGGGTGCGCTAAAAGCCAACACAAGACTTACCGCAAGACCTATGAGTGCTTTGGTCATGTCATTGAGCACAATGGCACGTACCTCTTTGGGTTTTCTAAGTTGACTGACATAGGCAATGGCAAACTCTCTTCCTGCCAGAAGACCCAAAAAGACCCATGTTGTACTCATGGGAATAGAGCTCCAGCTCTTAAAGACCAAGAGTATGATAGCATAGGTAAAGTCAACGATGGTAGCAGAACGTATATCGGCAGTGTTGGTCTTACTGGTTACGATCTTTTGTATGGCTCCGCCACGGTTGGCAAATATGATGGCATGAAGGATCAGGAACAATAGTATGGATCCTGTCAGCCACTCCGGTGATATGGTCCTCACGCCATGTTCGTTGATGCCTGCCGAAGGTGCATAGATGAAGATATTGGCAAGGTCTTGCGTCAGCCACTGACTCCATAAGAATCCCGTAGAGAGCCATTGTGCCAAGACCCATTTGCCTGAAGGGGTCGTCTCATCAGCCGTTTTGATAAATTTCATTTCAAATACGGCAACGACAAATCGATACAGCAAAAAACCTACAACAAAGGCAACCAGGTACCCCAGGATCGACTTGGTTAACATCTTTTCAAGATTTGAAGTCGTAAACACCGTAAGTACAAGGAATGTAGTACTTACGGGGATACCGAAGCGCGTGACGATCAAGATAAAAACAGGAGGAAGCAGATAGATCCAACTAAAAGCACCAGGCTCCATGGGAGGGAACTTCTCCAGTCTTCCGTATGAAACATCGCCGCCATTGGCATAATAACTGTATAGCAAGGTCGAAATGAGGATAAACATAGTAAATGCCCAGAGTACCCACCAGGGTCTGTGTGCGTTGGAACTCAGAAAGGTTCCTAAAGTCTGTATGGCATCATTCGCGACGATCGCATACGCAGCAAGCGAAAACCCTATGATCATCAGTGTTAGGTTAATATCTAGTTCCATGAGTGTCAATATAGTTAAAAGTGGTAACAAAATTGTAACATATGTCGAATATATGGCAAACAAACTGTAAAAATATTAATGTATAATTTCTTTCTTTATGAAAGGCAAGGTAATTAAATGAATCATACAATAAAGATAGTTGTCGGAGCAAGTTTTGCACTAATTGTTGCTTACTATGCAAGCAGTATAATGGGCAATTCATCACACGGCGAATTTCTTATACTTGCTGCACTCTTTGGGGCATATATGGCCATGAACATCGGAGCCAACGATGTTGCCAACAACGTAGGTCCTGCAGTAGGGGCTGGCGCTATCAGTATTGGCGGTGCGATTGTGATCGCTTCTATTTTTGAGGTAGCCGGAGCATTGATTGCAGGTGGTGATGTGGTTGGTACGATCAAAAAAGGGATCATCTCCCCCACTGCCTTTGGCGGCGATACAATGGTCTTTGTTGAGGCAATGTCCGCCGCACTTTTGGCAGCTGCAGTTTGGTTGAACCTTGCAACATGGCTTAAAGCACCCGTATCGACCACCCACTCTATAGTAGGGGGTGTTCTTGGGGCGGGTATTGCTGCAGGAGGGTTTGCCATTGTTTCATGGGGAACGATGGCAAAAATTGCTGCTTCCTGGGTGATCTCCCCTGTATTGGGCGGAGTGATCGCTGCGATTTTTCTTTATATCGTCAAATCCCAGATCATCTACAAAGAAGACACCTTGAAGGCTGCAAAGAAAGTAGTGCCTGTACTGGTGTCTATTATGGCAGCCGCTTTTATCACCTATCTGACGCTAAAAGGTCTTAAAAAAGTCTGGCCGTCGATTGTTGAGATGCTTTCATTTTTGCCACAGACACAAAAGCCATCATTTTTACTTGCTTTGACTTTAGGTGCGGTAGGGGGCGGGGTAACCTATCTTATTGTGAAACCCAGGGTATTGAAAAAGGTTGGGGGACTGGATGGCTCCAGACACTCGATCAATCAGCTGTTTACCATTCCACTTATTTTTGCTGCAGCACTGCTCTCTTTTGCGCATGGCGCCAATGATGTGGCAAATGCCGTTGGACCGCTGGCCGCTGTCTATGATGCAATGATGCATGATACTATCGCTACAAAAGCTTCTATTCCTTTGTGGGTGATGATCGTTGGAGGTGTAGGTATTTCCATAGGTCTGGCTCTTTTTGGCCCAAGACTGATACGCACTGTCGGAAGTGAGATCACAGAACTGGATCAAATGAGAGCTTTTTCCATCATGATGGCTGCTGCTATTACAGTGGTGATTGCTTCACAGCTTGGCTTACCGGTCTCTTCTACGCATATTGCTGTAGGTGCTATTTTTGGTGTGGGGTACTTGCGTGAATGGATGGATTCTAAACGGATGGACGAAAAACAGGTGGAACTTCATACGCAAGTCAATGACATGCATGAGCTCAAAGCAGAACTGCTGGAAGCAGAAAGATCAGGTGATTATAAAAAACAAGCAGCGTTGGCAGAAGCTTTGAAGTTGCAAAAGAAAAAAGTGAAAACCATCAAACGAGCACTGCGAGACAATTATGTCAAAAGAGGTATGGTAAATAAGATCATCGCAGCATGGCTGATCACCGTACCGGCTGCAGCTGTTCTTTCAGCCATAGTATTTTGGGTGATTCAGGGAAGTGCGGTTTAGCGGTTCATCATTTGTAATCAAAATGTTATTAAAGTATACTATCATTTAATATGCATAGTCCAAAACAAAAAGAAGATATTGAAATAGTCATTATTGAAGATGAGCCGGATATTTTAGAATTACTTGAATACCATCTTACAAAAGAAGGGTATAGTGCTACAGGATTCCTTTCCTCTGAAAATGTGGAACAGTTCCTGGAAGAAGAGAATCCTGCCTTGATGATAGTTGATCGTAACTTGCCTGGAATCGAAGGAAGTGAATTTGTACATTATCTGAGAGATCAAGGGTACGAGATACCTGTTATTTTCCTCACGGCCAGAGATAAAGATACTGATCTTGAGGAAGGATTTCTTTCTGGTGGTGACGATTACATGACTAAACCATTTAAGGC
>CAYXZY010000095.1:0-5596 GCA_964469685.1 uncultured Sulfurovum sp.
TCAAGGCTTTGATGTCTTTTGTACAATACGATCAAAATACCAAGTCCCACTGCTACTTCAGAAGCTGCAATAGCGATAATGAAAAAGGCGAACATCTGTCCTGTTAGATCATTGTAATAATATGATGTTGCTGCAAAGGCAACATTGGCAGCATTCAACATGATCTCTGTTGCAAAGAAAAGCATCAACAGATTTCTTCTTCTAAGTACCCCTACCAAGCCTATAGAAAAGAGTATCGCAGATACGACTAAATAGTGAGATAATCCTATCATTTTTCATCCTTTTGTATCATAATTTCATCATCACATTCCATATCTTCAGTAAGCGATGTCTCCATCTTCTTTCCTGCCAGGATGATCCCCGCGATCATGGCTACGAGCAACATGACAGCGGCCACTTCAAACGGCACAAGGTATTTTGTGAACAGAACCATCCCTACATCCTGTGCATTCCCTGCTCCTTCATGGATTGGGTAAAGTGCCTGGATCGCTTCTGAATGGATGGGTGCTGCGAACATAAGTACCAAAACCAGTGCAGACAATCCGCCGAGCAAAAAGACCAGTGCATTACTGGTGTTCTTCTCTTTAATATCTCTGGTTGCATCAAAGAACATCATCGCAAAGGCGTACAGTGCCATGACCGCACCCACATAGACGATCAGTTGGACAACGCCAAGGAAATCTGCGCCCAATATAAAGAAAAAACCGGAAATAAGTACCATTCCTGACGCCAAAGCTGTCATCGCATAGAGTATGTTTTTACTCATCACAGTGATCAAAAACAGCCCTATAGTCAAAAATGAAAAGAGGTAAAAAGCAAATCCCTCTACCGTCATTACAGATGCTAAAAAGTTTTCAAACATGCCATCCCCTCCTAGTATGCCAAAGGCGTTTTTTTAATATTTTCATCTGCATTTGGAGAGATAGCACCAAATCCATCATACTCTTGCTGCAAATTGAGTTTATCTATAGGTGTTAACATGTCCTCAAATAGTGAAAAACCTGCTCTTTGTTCAGCAGCATTCTCATAACGTGGTCCGTGAACGATGGCAAGTTCAGGACATACTTCTGCACAATACCCACAGAAGATACAACGTCCAAAGTTGATCGTGTACTCACTGACCTCTTTACGCTGCTCTTCATCGTACCGTGTGTCCATAGAGATACAGTTTGAGATACATATCTTTTCACACAGACCACATCCGATACATCGGTAATTCCCTGATTCAAGCAACCTGAGCATGTCATGTATTGCCCTGTATCTTGGTGAAATAGGCAACTTTTCAAATGGATACTTGACCGTATGCATATCGTTGGCGAACAGTGCTTTGGTCATTGCTTTCATGGTCACGTAGAGACCCACAAAAAGCTCACCCTTGAAAGTTCTTTTCACGACTTGCTTGAACTTGCACATGGCACCTTCCGGCTGCTGTCCAAGTTCAAGTGTGACATAGTTCTGTGTTCCCACATTTCTATTTTTAAATTGTTCTAAACTCATACTTACCCCTTATACCAATACTACTATGGCAGTAATTAAAATATTTAACAATGCGATCGGCATCAATACTTTCCAACATAACCACATCAACTGATCCGGTCTTACATGCGGCCAAGAAGCTCTTACCCACAACATTAAAAAGAAGAAGAAACCAACCTTGAAGATGACTGTCAGCCAGCCATATCCACTCTCCGGATCATATCCGCCCAGGAAGACCATTGCCGCAATGATGGAAACTGTGATCATATTGGCATATTCTCCGATGAAGAACATACCCCATCTCATCCCTGAGTACTCTGTTGCATACCCTGATACCACTTCAGCTTCATGCTCAAGAAGGTCAAACGGGGTTCTGTTTGTCTCCGCAAACCCTGCGATCAGGAAAAGAACAAACGCAACAGGCTGCTGCCAGATAAGCCATGATCCCACGCCGCCACTTTGATGGTCATTGAAATCTACAAACGAAAGTGAACCCACAAGCATGACAGGCGCCAAGATAGAAAGACCCGTGATAACCTCGTAAGATAAAAACTGTATTGCAGTTCTTGCTGCACCGATAATACCCCATTTGTTTGCCTGCGACATACCGGCCAAAAGAGGACCATACAGTCCTGCTGCCATCATACCCAGTACGAACAAGACACCCACATTGATATCTGATGCCATGGACGGCACAAAGGTGCCTCCGATCAACGGTATGAACTCAGGCACTGTAAAATCAGGAAATACTGGCACAGCAGAAAGTGCAATGAATGCAGTGGCCGCTGTGATCACCGGTGCGATCTTGAAGATGATCTTGTTTGCATTTTGCGGCACAATATCTTCTTTGGTAAAAAGCTTAATACCATCCGCAGCGATCTGCAGCAAACCGTAAGGACCGACATGCATTGGACCAAGACGTCTTTGCATGAATGCCAATACTTTTCTTTCTATAAAAGTACCAAATCCTGCTATAGCTGAGATGATCGCCAAGATCAGGATAGCCTTGATAAGTACACCCACCCAGGTGACTTGTGGTAAATTTTCTATAAGTGATGTCTCCATTCTTACACCTTTCTGATTGTTACTGTTTGATAGCGGGCGTCGCCAAAGAGGTCATAGACCCCTTCTGCAGCTCTAAAGTCCGGTATTTTGACAATGTCACCTGTCATTTTCGCATCTGCTACGACATCCAGTGTGATACTGCCGTTCTCAAAGACCACTTCTACCTTATCACCGAGACTTTCAGCCTTCGCTTCGCTGGCATACAGTGCAAAGGCCTCAAAAATCTCATGAGATTTTTCTGTAAAGTCGTTGAACTGTCTTGCCGGATTACATCTGTATGCGATCTCACCCTCAAGTACTGCCTTCTCATCAAACTTCTCAACTTCGGGAAGGTCGGTTTCGACATTGTTTGTCTCAAGTGTATACCCACGGTTATCCGCACCGTTGTTTTCAAAAGAGTTTGGAAGCGAATCAAATTCTACAGCTTTAAACCCTCTATCAAGCGGCAGACTTGGTGTCCAGTCTATGGTTAGCTCCGGTGCTCCTGTCAAGGCCTGCATAAGGTCATTCAGTTCATACCCGTTATACTCGACTGCGGCATTTGTAGGCAATACGCGCTTACCGATGTTACACAGTGTTCCTTCTTGCTGATTCATTGCCGGCATATCAAGATCACCTGTACCAAGCGCTGAGAGTCTGAAGTCTCCATTTTCGTTGTACCCTACAGTATAACCGCTTTGCTCATCATCAAGGTCACAAATGAGTGCAACGCCCAGTGCATTTGACTTAGGCGGTGTCATCACGACATCAATGTCACATGTGGCTTCTACAAGTGCAACGAGTTTAGCGATGTTTTCTGCTTTTTCATGATAGTAAAGGTCTTCACCAAGCATCATGGAAAAGTTCTCTTTCTTTTTCATCATTTTCTCAAATGTCTCATCAAACTTCGATGCATCACCACCCAGAAGTTCAACAAGCCCGTTCGTAGTGACTTCGATCTCTTTTTCAACCATCTCAGTGACCTTCTTGGACACCTCTTCCTCTTCACCCGTCTCCTCGTTAAGCACCATCTCTGTAACGGTTTTCACCTCTTTTTCTTTGATCGTTTTTGTTCCGGTATGGTGGAAACTTTCGATGTAGTCCTTGACATCAGAAGGCAAGGTGTCTTTGTCTGCAAAAAGATCAAGTACCAGATACAGTGCCGCTTCTTCAAGCCCTACTTTATGATGGAATGTTTCTACATTTTTACCGAATGTCGGGATGAGTGTGTCACCGACAGGATGGAAATAGAGTGCCGCACCCTTATTCAATTTTTGCACATTATTCATCGCATATTTCATAGCTGGAGAATCATTTCTCAGTGCACTACCTATGGAGATGACGAAATCGGCATTTTTCATGATCGCATCTGTGTCTGTGGTCCATAAGCTGTTTCCTGAAGCTGCCTCATAATGGTTAAGGAATTTTTGAAATGCTCTTACTTCCGGATTGTAAAGTTTTACACCCATTTTCTCTTTAAGTGTTTGAAGCATGGCAGCTTCTTCATTGGTGATCATGGCATTGAAACGCACTGTCTCGGCTTTTTTGAATGCCTCCACTGCTGCGTTAAATGCTGCTTCATCTTTGGTGGCTGTGGTGTTTTGGAAATCATAGGCAAAACGGGCTGAACCGTCCAAGGAGACAAAAGACCATTCATTGGTGACCCTGTAGATCTTTTCTGTTCTGTCCTCAATAGATGTCGGTTTCACTTCATAGTAGATCTGTGCACCGTCACTTGAGTGTGCTGCCACCGCCGGTACTCTTTTAAGATCCCAGGCATTGGACTGGTAAACAAAGTCTCTACTGACCAATGCGCCTACAGGACATACCGCGATACACTCACCACAGTCAGAACAGTTTGTCTCGCCTGTGCCGTTACTTGGCGCGATGACTGATTTTTGAAGTTTGTTCCACATGGCGTAGGCATCTTTTGGCATAGATTCTTTGTATGCTTTATTGACCTCTTCCCCACCACGTTTTGCAGTGGTGATGGCTGCATCACCGATCATATCTTTACACACTGTCGTACAACGCTCACATACAATACACAGACCCGGATCATAATGCAGTACCGAAGACCAGTTTGTTGTTTCACGCTTGGTATCCGGGATCATGTATGATTGTGAATCCACACCCATCTCAAGCGTATAGTTCTGTAACTCACATTCACCTGATTTGTCACAAACACCACACTGTAGAGGGTGGTTAACATCATACACTTCCATAATAGCTCTTCGCTCTTCAAGGATATTTGGCGTATCAATGGTGACTTCCATACCCTCTTTTACTTTGGTGTTACACGAATATACCTGCTTGCCGTCAGCTTCTACCAAACAGATACGACAAGCCAAGGTTGGCGAACATCGTGTCAGATAGCATATAGCCGGGATAAATATATCGTTTGCACGTGCAGCATTAAGAATATATTCGCCCTCTTTTGCCTTATATTCTATACCGTCAATCGTGATACTAACCATATTATCTACTGTTTTTACTTCACTCATTGTTGTTTCCTACTATTTTGATTGCTTGCTTCTCAAAAGCTAGTTTGCTAAATATACAAGAGAATAGCGAAGATGCACTTAGTAATAACGTATATGATCTTTTTCTGTGAATCTTCATGGTTCATGTGTATCAATTTTAAACACTCTAGTCTGTTATCATATTCTTCCATGAAATATTTTGTATGGTACTGGGTCAAATACATATTTAAAGTCTGACTCCATTTTCTATATATTTCAAACATAGCTCATCAATTATCTTGACCGGTGCATCTCATTTATGAGAAAAATGTTTATAAATATCTCCTGCACACAAATAGATTTCCTATGTGATTAGTTTCTTATAGTTACATATGAGTCCATAATACCTTCAAAAGTGTTTATATTTGACTCACTCTTAGATATTTGTATACATATACATGCTATCCTTCCACAAAAAATTAAAGGATATACATGGCTACTGAAAATATAGCAGATATAGCAATTGTTGGTGCAGGACCTGGAGGCATGGCTTGTGCCATCGAAGCAAAGCTGGCAGATATAGAAAATATCGTGGTTTTTGACAAAGCACCACA
>CAYXZY010000096.1:0-5574 GCA_964469685.1 uncultured Sulfurovum sp.
CGTACCTGGTCGGGTATATCTCCCTGAAATTCCAGTGTATTGTCTTTTATCGTGCCTCCCGTGCCCAGCTTTTTTTTCAGCGTTTTCAGTAAAACCTGCAATGCATTTTTACTGAGGTAAAAGGGTTTGACGATGGTGACCGTCTTTCCTCTGCGTTTTTCTTTGGCAAAATGCAGTTGGTGTCTGTTGGGTTCTTTGAGTTCTGTTGATGCGGATTCTCTAGCTTTGCTATTGACCTTGTCTTTGTTGTCAGCATGCCACCCGTCTTCAAAGTTTGCACCCATTTCAAATAGATTTTTTTTCACCGTCTTACTCCTAACTATACTGTGTATCAAACAAAATGCCCAGTATGACCATCAGTGAAAGCAGAAAAACAAGCAGTTTGTACAGTGTGTTGTCACTTGGAAGCTGCATAGGTATCCTCCGGGTGTTGAGTTGATTCATTGTATCAAAAATCCTCTTTGAGACTAAAAGCAGCGCAGGGTCAGTAAGGTCGGTTTGACTTTTTTTGACTTTTTTAATGTATGATTGACCATACGATTATCCTTATATACCTATGGATGCACTGTGACAAACCTGCTAGGTCAATGCATGTTTGTGTTACAGCATTTGTTGGGAAGTTAAGGGTACCAATAGTTCAAAATCACTTAGGGAACAGCATGAAAAAACCTACACTTCAAGATATCAATGCATATACTTCTTTTCATGCCTTTGCCCCTATGGCTTCACGGTGGCTTCAGTGGCAATGCAAAATGATCTCAGAAGTGAAGGTCGGTACGGTTTTTATCAGGGGCAATAGCTCTGAAAACGCATTAGAGATGTTGAGTCAATGGCCTGAAAAAGGCTATGCCAATACAGAAGAGAAGATGCGTTCTCTTGCAGAAGATGTGATGAGCGGGCAACATACGCACTATGCCAAGATCAATTGCGAGCTTGCAGATGAGACTATGGTCTGTGATGCCGTGACCCTTCCTTTGCGCTATAACGATACGATTGTCGGGGCGGTCATATTTTTACAATCGGTACGCTCAGAGGAGCAGAAACAGGCAGTTTTGCAACTCTTTAGATGGGGGTGTGCCTGGCTGGAATCTGCCTTGGCTTCTTCACACGAAGAAAAAAACCGCCTACATCCGCTGGTAACGGATGTAACCAGGATGGTACTGGAAGATGAGCCTATAGAGGTCTCAGGTCACCGTGTATGTAACCTTCTTGCAGAACAGCTTGAATGTACGCGTGTGGTCTTGGGCCTGGCAAAAGGCCTGCAAATGCAGACAGTGGCACTCTCTCATCAGCTTCGGTTTGACAAGCAAAACTCACCATTGTTGCGTGAAATAGAAGTTGCGATGGAAGAGGCTATTGATCAAAACCAAACCATCTCCTATCCGAAGTTTGACGACATGACCTCTGTGGTCGTGCAGAAACATCAGGCATTGTCTTCAGCACATGAAGATGCCGTCATCCTTACGATACCTTTTGCCACCAAGACCGAGACCAAAGGTGCCATCTTGTTCATGCGTCCCAGAAACAAGCTGTTTACCGAACAGGAGACCAAAGTACTTGAGCATACGACGGAGCTGATGGGTTCAGCATTGGCATTGAAGCTGCGCTCAGCACACTCATTTTTTAAGCTGTTTGGGCAAGGGATTGGAAAAAGAGCCAAGCAGCTCTTTGGTAATGATCATTGGGGTTTGAAACTGGGCATCCTTGGTCTAGCGGCACTCTTTGTGGTTCTGAGTGTGATGAAAACAGAGCAGTATACCTATGCGAAGTCCACACTTGAGGGTTCCATCCGACAGCTTGTCGTTGCCCCGCAAGATGGGTTTATAGAAACTTCTGATGTCCGTGCAGGAGACAAGGTAGCACGTGGACAGACATTGGTACGTCTGGATGACCGTGACCTGATACTCGAACAGAAAAAGCTCTTGGGTGAACGTGACAAGATCAACAAAGAGTACAGAGAGGCTTTGGCTTTACGGGAAAGAGCCAAAGTCAGCATACTCTCAGCACAGATCAAACAGGTGGATGTCCAGCTTGATCTTGTCGGTGAAAAACTGCAACGCAGCGTGCTCAAAGCACCTTTTGAGGGCATTGTCGTCTCGGGTGACCTAAGTCAGTCACTGGGAGCACCTGTAGAAAAAGGCACACAATTGTTTGAGATCTCCCCTTTGGGAGACTATCGTGTTGCCATGCATGTGGATGACCATGACATCTCGACACTTCAGGTGGGACAAAAAGGCAGTTTGAGGTTGATCGGTTTGCCCTATGACCCGCTTGGGATTCACCTTTCCAGAATTACGCCTTTGGCCACTGCACAAAACGGGGGGAATTTTTTTCGCGTGGAAGCAGAAATTGATGACATGAACAAGTCTGTACTTCGTCCGGGTATGCAGGGGATTGCCAAAGTAGCAGTGGGACAGGCCAGTGTGCTATGGGTGTGGACACATTCACTTTTTGAACGATTAAGACTTTGGTTCTGGTCTGTCGGACTGTAGAGAAGATGCCATGATGCAGACAGCCAACCATCCCATCTGGCAATACCTTGCCAAGATACGCCCTAAATTACGAGGCAATATTCAGATCTATCCGCAAGTATACAGAGGAGAACGCTGGTATGTACTGCATGATCAAACCTCCGGTCAGTTTTTAAGGTTCAACCAACAGTCTTATGCGCTCATAGGCCGTTTTGACGGTGACCTTACCCTGGAAGAGATCGTAGACCATGTCAACGCAATGGATTTTGAGCAGCCGTTGAACAAAGAAGATGTGATTGCACTCATTGGGCAGCTCAATGCTGCAGAAGTGCTGAGTGAGGGGCTGCCGATCAACGTACAGGATGTCTTCGGACAATACCAGGTGAACCAGCGTAAAAAGCGTCAACGTTCCCTCATGAATCCATTGTCTATCAAAATCCCTCTCTTTAACCCCAACCGTTGGTTGACAGGGATGTCCGGTATCGCACGTTTGCTTTTCTCAAGAACAGGGTTTTGGATCTGGCTGGCCATACTTTTGTGTGCTTTTGTACTGGCGCTGGCTAACGCAGAAGCCTTGGTAGATGATATAGCCCAACTCCAGCTCTCTCCGCAACAGCTTATTTTGTTATGGATCATCTATCCTTTGGTCAAGGCCATGCATGAGCTGGGACACGGACTTGCGCTTAAAGCATGGGGCGGGGATGTGCCTGAGATGGGCATCAATCTTTTGGTGTTTATGCCCGTGCCCTATGTGGATGCAACCGCTTCTTTGGGCATCCGGAACAAATGGCGGCGTATGGTCATAGGGGCTGCGGGTATCTTTGTGGAGCTGTTTCTTGCTGCATTGGCACTCTTTGTGTGGCTGGCTGTGGAGCCGGGGCTCGTTAAGCAAGCTGCACTCAATGTCATGTTGATCGCAACGCTCTCTACACTCCTGTTCAACGGAAATCCATTGTTGCGTTATGATGGGTATTTTATACTGGAAGACTGGCTTGAGATCCCAAATCTTGCGACCCGGTCTAAAAAATACTATTATTATCTGATACAAAAATATATTCTGAATCTCGAACCAGTCTACAGTCCTGTCACCGCCAAAGGTGAAAAGAAATGGTTTATCCTTTACGGGTTTTTGGCTCCTGTGTATCGGGTGTTCATTTTGCTGGCCATCGCCTTATATCTTATAGACAATTTTCTGGTCATTGGTGTAGCATTGGCAGCCTGGGCGATCATCATGCAGTTGATCGTACCTTTATTGAAAGGTATGCATTTTCTTGCCCTCAGTAAAACGGTTGCACCAAAACGTTTAAGGGGTATTGGCGTTGCTGTGGCACTGCTGCTGGGCTTGATAGGTGTTTTGTCTATTCCTGTGCCTACTGTTACCTCTACCCAGGGTGTTGTGTGGACAAGCGGCCAGTGCCAGCTTGCTGCGGGTACATCCGGATTTGTCAAAGATGTGCTTGTGCCGTCTGGAACACAGGTAAAGCCCTATGAAGCGATCATCCAACTTGAAGATGCGACACTTGCAGCAAAACAGAAGATCCTCCTGTCAAGAATGCAGGAACTTAACATCCAGTATATTGCACAACAGCGTGAAAACAGGGTAAAAGCAGGGATGATCCAGGATGATCTGCATGCAATAGAGTTAGAGCTTAAACAGGTCAATGAATCGATGGATGCACTTACGATATACAGCCATATGAAAGGAAAATTTATTTTAGCCGAAGATACTGATATTGTCGGCAGTTTCGTACAGCAGGGAGATGTGCTAGGGCATATTATCAATCATGAAAAGTTGATCGTCAGGGCGATGGTACCACAATCTCGTATCGGACTACTTGAGACCTATGACACAAGGGCTTACTTTAAATTTGCTGACAAGCCGGATTTGACCTTTCGGGGGGCTATCGTAAGACAGACCCCCCAGTCTACACTCACGCTTCCCAGCGCGGCACTTGGGACTATGGGTGGGGGAGCATTGGCGGTTGACCCTGCCGATAAAAGCGGCACAAAACTGCTAAAACCAGTATTTCAAATAGACATCAGTCTGCCTGAAGGCTTAAATATACAAAGGGTTGGAGGACGGGTATATGTGCGTTTGGAACATGGCAATATGCCTATAGGCAAACAAATGGCTTTAAGCCTGAACCAATTGTTTTTAAGACATTTTTATACTAAGTAAGCTTCTCTGCTTATACTTTTTGACATTTTTTTGACATTTTTTAACTATACTTGAACTATTAAATACTATTTCATAAGAATTATTCATACTTTAAAGGTGCATACATGTCACAATTCATATCTTGCTGTCGTCTGCTTTTAGCATACTTTGTACTGTCTGCTACAGCGCTGATGGCAGATGCCCTGATCGCAGAGAAAGAGTTTGACTGTGTGATCATTCCCAGCAAGGTGGCCGATCTGGGAAGTAATACGTCGGGTGTCATCAAGCAGATCAATGTAGACAGAAATGATCTGGTAAAACAGGGAGATGTCATTGCTGTCTTGGCCAATGCCGTGGAGCAGGCAACAGTAGAGTTGGCCAACAAACAAGCTTCTCTCGGTGCTGAGGTTGACATGTACAAAATAAAAGTGTCTTATGCCAAAAGAGAAAGTGAAAGAGCAGAAAAAGCCTACAGAAAAAAAGCCCTGTCACTGCATGCGCTTGACAGAACAAAAGTGGATCTCCAGTTGGCTAAAATGCAGCTCGAGCAGGCCAAAGAGAAATTGGCCATTGCCGACAAAGAGTTGATCCGGGCAAAAGCCAAATTGGAACAAAAAACAATACGTGCACCTTTTTCAGGGGTAATCACCGAACAATTCAAAATGGCAGGAGAATTTATGCGTGATGAAGCCGTGGTCCGTTTGGCACAGCTTGACCCTCTTCATGTTGAGGTGATCGTGCCTGTATTGTATGAAGGCGAGATTCAGGCAGGCATGCAGGCCAAAGTCTGTTCTGATGCACAAAACGGTATGAGCTGGAATGCCACTGTTTCACAAGTGGACAAAGTCATGGATGCCAGAAGTGGTACCTATGGGGTGCGACTTACCTTGCCAAATCCTGACTATCGTATCACAGCAGGCATACGCTGCGGGTTGAAGTTTGTCA
>CAYXZY010000097.1:0-5566 GCA_964469685.1 uncultured Sulfurovum sp.
AAGAGTTTCGTTATACTTTTGATAGTGAAGAGGTCAGTAAACAATTTCCAGGAGTAGATTATGTCGAACGATTTAAACCCTAGCGCTTACTTTGAAGATAGAAGTGATGCTTCCAACCAACTTATAGATTCACTTTCTTTAGATCTGCTGCGTGAGAATGAAACTGTGGTGGTTGGGGTCAGTGAAGGGGGCGTTTATTTTGCAGATCAGATCGCAAAAAAAATAAACGCTCAAATGGATATATTGCTTACTGAACCCATATTGGCTCCCAATAATCCAGAATTGGCTATTGCTATGATCTCTGAAACACAAGAAGTGATCATGCACAAGGCTTTGATCTCTTCGTTCGAGATCAATGAAGATTTTGTATATGCAGAGGCACAGCGCAAATATGAAGAAGAGGTATTGGCGCATGTTTACAGGTATCGCAAGGGAAGAGACCTTGTCTCTTTGAAGGGTAAGTATGTGGTATTGGCGGATGAGTGCATTGAAACCGGGCTGACTATGATGGTTGCTTTAAAATCCGTCATTGCACGTGAAGCCAAAAATATATATATTGCCACACCTATTTTGGATAAAACAGTCTATCAGAACTTGCTGACAGTATGTGACGGAGTATTCTGTCCTCATAAGATTAAAGACTATATTTCGATAGAATACTATTACAAAAATTTTGAACCACTCTCCTTTGAAGAGATCACAGAAATTGTTGAAGCGCAAATGCATAAAAAAGAATCCAAAAACAAAAAAGAACATGACAAGGATAAAGAACATGACAAGGATAAAGAACCCAAGAAGGAAACAAAATAGATGAATGAACAAACCATAGAGATAGACAGCAATAATCTTCAGGAATACTATACATTCGATAAAGTGGCTAAGCAGGCTGCAGGTGCAGTGATGTACAAACAAGGCAAAGCGGTACTCATCGCGGCAGTTGCCATAGACGAAAAAGCAGTAGAAGAGGACTTTTTGCCACTGACTGTACAATACATGGAAAAATCTTATGCCGCTGCCAAGATCCCCGGAGGATTCATCAAGCGTGAGACAAAGCCTGGTGATTTTGAGACACTCACTTCTCGTATCGTAGACCGTTCATTACGACCATTGTTTCCCGCAGGATTTCATTATCCTGTGGTCATCTCTATCATGGTGGTCAGTGCAGATGAAAACGTAGATTTACAAATCGCTGCACTCCATGCAGCCAATGCCGCGTTATTTGTATCGGATATACCTGTAACCAAAAGTATCGCAGCTGTGCGTGTAGGAACAGAAGGAGACGACCTTGTCATCAACCCTACGCTAAAGCAGCAGGCTAGCTCCGAACTTGATCTGCTTGTGGTGGGTTCAGGCAAGGATGTGCTGATGATTGAGATGCGTACGCTTCCTACGGAACAAGAGGGAGAACAGAGTGCCAACGAATTCAGTGAAGATGCTTTGGTGGATGTCATAGGTATGGCAGCAGAAGCTATTGAAGAAGCGACATTACTTTATGAGACAGCATTTAAACCGTTTGTCAGAGAACCTCTGGCACTGGCACTGGCAGAAGACAAAGTGGATGAAACCCTGTACAATATGATCGCCAACACCTATGCAGAAGATGTAGAAAAAGCGATCTCGCACATGGCAAAATCTGAGCGCTCAACAGAACTGAAAAAGATTCGCAACCGTATACTTGAGGCAGATGGCACATTAGAAAAAGCATTGGTTTCCAAAGTCCTGGAGCGTTACAAGAAGACCGTAGTAAGAGACATGATACTTGAGAAAAATATGCGTGCCGACGGCAGGGCACTGGATGAAGTAAGACCAATCAGTATAGAGACAAACCTGCTGCCTTCTGTACATGGTTCCTGCTTGTTCACCAGAGGGCAGACGCAAGCACTTGTTACTGTCACCCTGGGTGATAAAAAAGATGCACAAATGTATGAACTTATCACCGAGAAAAATACCTTGTCAGAGAAGTTTATGGTGCATTATAATTTCCCGGGTTATTCGGTGGGGGATGCTAAATTCATAGGCGCTCCGGGTAGAAGGGAGTTGGGGCATGGCAACTTGGGCAAAAGAGCGATAGAGCCTACCATTCCTCCGGGCTATGACGGCAGTATACGTTTGGTCTCCGAGATCCTGGAATCCAACGGTTCTTCCTCTATGGCAACCATATGTGGAGGTGCATTGGCACTCAAGGCCGCTGAGGTGAACACAACGGCATTGGTGGCTGGTATTGCTATGGGATTGGTCACAGATGGACAGAAATATGCCGTACTTACCGACATTATGGGACTTGAAGACCATGATGGAGATATGGACTTTAAAGTTGCGGGTACACGTAAGGGTATCACTGCCTTGCAAATGGATATCAAGTTAGGCGGTATAGACCTGCAAGTACTTAAAGAAGCTTTGCAAAAAGCAAGCTTGGGTAATCATCATATACTGGATCTGATGGAAGAAGCTTCAAAGCATATGCAGCCAAGTGCAGCGCTGCCTAGCACAGAAAATTTCAACATACATCCAAGTAAGATAGTAGATATCATTGGAAAAGCAGGAGCGACTATTCGTGAGATCATAGAAAAATTTGAAGTCAGCATAGACCTTGAGCGTGATTCCGGTGGCGTGAAGATCTCCGGGGAAGACAAAGACAAGGTAGTAGCAGCCAAAGCACACATAGAAGGTATTGCCTCAACACCTGTGAAAAAACAAATGGAATACAAAGTGGGAGAGTCCTACAAAGGTAAGGTCAAACGTATCGTGGACTTTGGGCTCTTTGTAGAGATGCCCGATGGTTTTGATGCACTTTTGCACATTTCCAAAGTAGCCAAAGAACGTGTCAATAATCTATCTGAACGTTACAGTGAAGGTGATGATATTACCGTGGTGGTCATGGAGCAAAAAGGGAAAAAAGTAGAATTGGCTACCCCTGAATTTTTGGCATAGTGTCTTTGGCTCAGCTATGAAGAAGAGTTTGCTATAATACCACAAAAAAAGTGAGCACAAGTCTATGGCAGAGAAAGAGAAAAGTTATGCATTTCCCTGGGGGTTTCATCTAGGGGATTTACGGAATGATAATGAAAAAATACCCCTGTATACAGGCAGTGATGACGGGGGCTTTTGTCTGCTTTATGATGATGTTTCCGAGGCAAAGGCAGATACACTTCTGGAGAGTCTTAGTCTGGAATTACTGAGCAGTTTGCCTTATGGCAGCCTGAAAGTAGATCTTTTTGATGTCGGCAAAAAGAAGTTCTATCATCTTTCACCCCTGCAGTATATACAACGCTTCAGAGCTGCATATGATACAGCGCTGATGTTGCAGTATTTTAAAGAAATTGAAGAGACCATCGTCACTCGCTATAATGAGCTGATTTGCTGCAACAGACCGTCCATAAGTGAACATAACCAAAAGTCCAGACTCAAACAAACCTACCATCTGGTACTCATCAATCTACATACTTTTCCTGCAGAAGAGATAGGGTTAAGACGTATAGTGAATTTTGTTGAGTCTGCACAGAAAGCGGGCGTTTATGTCATTGCATTTGGTCATCATGAGATAGAAAAAAGTACATCTGAAACCACACAGGCCATCTTGCAATACTTTAAAAAGCTAAGGGTAACAGACAATACCTTTGCCATTACCAAAGAGATCTTTGAATTCCCGGAACTTTTGCAGACACATCATTTTGAACCACTTGACCTGGACAAAAGCGCGTTGATGCAAAAAGTACTTGCTGAAGCTAATATTGAAGAGATGCTTGATCCTGAAAAGATCACTCTGGAGGAAAATACCAAAGTATAGAGAATTTAAAGTCTTTTGGCTATAATTTCAGCGTTGATTGAAGTGATCAGTAGGGAAACAGCTTGCATTTATGTGGTTGTTGGTGATGTATTACATCATTTACGCTATCCGAACAGACTTTAATGGCAGTCGCAGAGACTTTAAATCTATTAATTTAAAGGATATAAAATGAAAAAGTTTTTCTTACTTTTCTTGGCACTTGGTGCTGTTGCATTTGCTGGTGAAGCAGATGGTGAATCTATGATCAAAGCATACTCGGTAGTTGCTGCCGGTGTTGGTCTTGGTCTTGCGGCTCTTGGTGGAGCTATCGGTATGGGGCACACTGCTGCTGCAACAATTGCTGGTACAGCAAGAAACCCAGGTCTTGGTGGTAAACTAATGACGACAATGTTCATCGCTCTTGCAATGATCGAAGCACAAGTTATCTATACACTTGTTATTGCGCTTATCGCTCTTTACGCTAACCCGTTTATTGGTTAAGTTTAAAGAAGCTAAAAGGTCGTGGGGGATATAATCCCTCACAACTTTTTGTTACAAGTTTTTAATAATACTTTAAAAATTATTTTCCCTCAAATGTGACTAGTCACATGAGCTTTCTGCTGAAGAAAATACAGCGTTAGCAATCTTTTGAAACTTAAAATTGCCTAGATGGCAAGTTTCATACAAAAGACATAGATGAAGCTTTGCTTTAGATACGTCCTTTTAAATATGCGTTAGTGGTGGAACGGTAGACACGCTACCTTGAGGGGGTAGTGCCCTACGGGCGTGGAGGTTCAAATCCTCTCTAACGCACCATCTTCCAAATAATATTAAGATTCCAAGTACTTCACAGATTATCAATAAAGTATATTTATTGTGGTATTGAATACTGTCAATATACATACTGGCAACACGCTTACAAAAAACTATCCTGTTTCCTTTGATGCAGGTGACAAGACAGTATATAAGTATTAAGAATAGTGGGTTATAATTATTTCACTTTTAAAATACAAGGATCAAAATGTTCAAACACACAACAAAAACTTTACTCATCACAGCGGTATGCATCATGCCTTTTTCGCTTCAGGCTACGGAAGCAGCTAGTGCAAGTAAAGTAGCATCAAAAAGTACTACTATCTCTGCTCATGAGGCAAATTCGGCGGCGTATACTTTATTGGCAACGATGAATATGAAAGAAAACTATGAGGGGATGATCACCAGAATCACACAGATGCAAATTCAGGCAAGACCGGAACTTAAAGTGATCGAGCCTACGATCCATGCATTTTTTTCCAAATATATGGGTTGGGAAGCACAAAGAGGTGATATTGCAGCACTTTATGCAAAGAACTATACGACTGAAGAGCTCAAAGAACTCAATACGTTTTACCAAACACCACTGGGTCAAAAAACCATACAGCTCATGCCTCAACTGGCAGCCGCAGGTGCACAGATAGGCCAAAGTAAAATGATGCAGCATATGCCTGAGATGAAAGCGATGATAGAGAGCGAACTTAAAAAGATGCATTCCCAGGAGCCGGCAAAAAAATAGATAGGTATCAAAAAATGATACAAAGCAGTATTATCATTACAATTGAATGATATGCAAGCTATCTTTAGTTTTTTTTGATTTTTTTTAAAAAATAGACAAAAATGTATTTAAAAATGCAACAAAAGCCCTAATTATCGTGCTTTTTAGCTTGACATAAGAATATCTTGTGCTATAATAACTGCATCTTAAATTGAAAAGGAAGAAGAATGACAAAAGCAGATTTTGTAGAATTGGTACAAAAAAATGGC
>CAYXZY010000098.1:0-5565 GCA_964469685.1 uncultured Sulfurovum sp.
AACTCACGCGCAACAAAAACGACTTTTTTTATATTTTTATGGTTCTTCTCAAAAAATCTATCGTACATACCTTTCCCAAATCCTACACGCCTGCGTGTAATATCTGTCCCTACTATAGGTACTATAGCCAGATCTATATCTTTTTTTCTATACTGCTTTGAATCATTCGGTTCTTTGATACCAAACTGTTTTTTATACAGTGGTAACCTGTATTTTACCAACCTAAAACTTTTACCTTCCATAAACGGCACGTAGAGACGCTTCTTTCTCTTTCTTAACTGCCTGATCAGAGGAGTAAGATTCACCTCGGTCTTCAAGGGCAGATACAGCAAGATGACCTTTGCATTCTGTGCATCGATATAGGCACGTAAGTGCTGCAGTATCATCTTGTCTTTTTTATAGCTGCCGGATCCACTGGCTTTTTGTAATCGCTTCAAACACTGTTGTCTGAATGCGTTTTTGGTATGCTTCTTGTCCATCAAACTTCCACTTAATGCTGTTTTGGTATAATCTTTTCCAATTATAGCCAAGGAATCATGTGAAGACAACAAATCTACTGCTTTTACCCACTATATTTGTGTGTTTTACAGGTTGTGAAGACAAGACATCAGACAACAAACCTCTCTTTGTGGAAAATACCACTGAAATTTTTACCCAAAAAGACAAAAAACTACAGCAGAAAAAACTTGCACAACGTACCAATACACCCTCCTCTGACATCACACAAGAAAAAGAAAACAATACCTTGACAGATACCTACACACTCAGTGATGCCAAAAATGTCACACACAGAGTCACACTCCTGGAAGATAAACTCTCTCTCAGCGACACAGATGCCTCTGTGATTCTCATGATGCTTTTTCCTCCATCAGCCAAGCCTTTCCCGGCTGAAATGACATCGCTTGCGAAATTACAAAAAAAATTTAGAAAAAAGCTGTTCATCGCATCTGTTTCCTCAGAAAAAATAAACAACACTGCTTCAAAAACACACTGTTATATCTCCGCTAACAAAGACAACAAAGCATTGATATCCAGGCTCTTTGCGCAGTTAAATGTTGAAGAAAACACTTCTGAGCCGCTTAGCATCATTTATAAGGACGGAGCGTATTTCAGTCATTTTGAGGGTGCAGCTCCCATAGAGATGCTCACATATGATGTACAAAAAGCCATAGAAAACTAAAGGTTGGAAACATGTTTAATTTATTTAAAAAAGTATTAGGTAAAACCAATGATGCCATCAAAGAGGTATCACCCACAAAGAAAAAAGAGATCAGCAAAGATGATTTTGAGGAGATCTTGCTTGAAGCGGATGTCAGCTACCCCCTTGTAGAAAGGCTTTTAGAACAGCTGCCTAAAAAGATCTCAAGAATTCAGGCATTCAACTCTCTTATCTCCGTGTTTCAATATGATGTGGACTGGAAAGAGAGCCAAAGCAAACCTTTTGTTGAAATGATCATCGGTGTCAATGGAGCCGGAAAGACAACCACCATCTCAAAACTTGCATACCGCTACAAAGAAGCAGGCAAATCTGTCATACTGGGTGCAGGTGATACCTTCCGTGCAGCAGCCATTGAACAACTCAGCAGGTGGGCTAAAAAACTGGATATCCCCATAGTGGCCACACAACAGGGGCATGACCCCTCGGCAGTCGTGTATGACACCATAGAGTCTGCCAAAGCCAAAGGGTATGATCATGTCATCATAGATACCGCTGGCCGGCTGCATACGCAAACAAACCTGAGTGAAGAACTCAAAAAAATGATACGTATTGCAGACAAGGCAGAAAAAGGTGCACCCCACCGTAAAATGCTCATCCTTGACGGCACACAAGGAAGTTCTTCCATTAACCAGGCCAAAGCATTTGATGAAATGATAGGAATTGATGGTATAATTATCACAAAGCTTGACGGAACAGCCAAAGGCGGTTCCGTTCTAAGCATTGCAGATGAGCTTAAAATGCCTATTTTCTATATAGGTACGGGCGAACAGCCTCAAGATCTCATCACTTTTAAAGCCAATGAATTTATTAACACCATATTGGACGAAATTTTTATTTAGGGAGGGGTAGCACTTGAGAGTCTATTTTAACATCTTTTTAACACTTCTCATGCCCCTGAGTCTCTTGTTCGCCTTTATTGCCACCATCTATTTTTCAATGAATTTTGATTTTAACAAAGCGCTGAGATTGGGCATATTGGCAGGAGTACTTGCCAGTTTGGCTTCCTCTCTGGTTATGGCCTTTATCATTCAGATCGTACGTGTCATCAGACGCCACCGCTTCAAAAAGAATATCCGCTCAAGCAAATACCAAAAAAGAGAAATGCCAATACGGCAAGACCCTACCATTTATGAAAAAACCACACAATCCAAGCAAAGCAAGGCGACATCTATGCCTTCAGGTACAGATTCTGTCATAGAAACCTTTATGCTTCTCATGGACAGGGAACTTGCCTATGAAGTGGCATTAACATCCATCAAAGACCAGAATATCGCTGAAATCATTGAAGAAAATGCAAAAGAAAAATCCATTTACCTGCATGCAGGCAAAGAAGAGATCCATATCAAGATCTCCTCTTTGACCAAGCATACGGCACAGGTACTGATCTCAAGCACCCACAACAAAGACACCATACGCAAGATCATTGCCATTTTAAAAGCAAAAGAGCACTCTTTTATGCAATACTAAAGAGAAAACATTTCCCGATACTTTGTTTCAAGATCCGTTCTGTCTTTATAGTCAATGATCTCCCCCACCACTACCGTGATCTCTTGTTTTAAATGTTTATCTTCCAAAGCATTTTTCAGTGCCTTTCCTGCATCTGTCTTAATATACAGAGGCAAGATAGGCAACTTGTTTTTTAAGGCGATCAGTCTTGACCCTTCTTTAAATTGTGTCAAGCTTTCTTCAGTTTTGTTACGTGTGCCTTCAGGAAAAATGAAAATGGATTCACCTCTGGCTACAGCCTTTTTGATATCTGCAAAAAAACCGGACATTTGACTTTTTTCCCTGTCAAGCAGTATCGAACCTGCGTTACGGACAAACAGTCCGAAGAAAAAAGAATTGTACAATTCTTTTTTCGATATCCAAGGACCGAATATATCCGTATCCCTTAGCGCTACT
This sequence comes from uncultured Sulfurovum sp., assembly GCA_964469685.1. Lineage (GTDB taxonomy): Bacteria > Campylobacterota > Campylobacteria > Campylobacterales > Sulfurovaceae > Sulfurovum. The sequence continues at coordinate 3,122 of CAYXZY010000098.1, forward strand.
TCTATAATGGGCGGATCTATGATGCTTTTATGGTTTGCGACCACCAGGTATTGGCCTTTTACGGGCAGCTTGTCTTTGTTTTCTACATGGACAGTGAGTTGAAGTGTTTTCAGTTGCGCCTCAGAATACTGGAGCCTTAACCTTTTCTTCTCCATAGGATCATCAGTTTTTGACAACCTGTACCCAAAACTGTTTGTCAGGTACAGGCCGTAAAGAAGTTGTTTCATAGCATTAAGCGTCACGTCTTGCCTTTAGTTCAAAGTCAAAAATTATAGCCAAAAGAGTTAAAATTTTAAAAAACATGTCAATTTGACATATTTCTACACGGTATTGAAAATATCATTTATACTACACAAAAAATATCAAGGCAGTACAATGGCAAAGAAAAAAACTTTATTTGAATGTCAGGCATGTGGCTTCCAGTCTCCACGGTGGATGGGAAAATGCACCTCATGTAACGAATGGGAAAGTATGATAGAGCTCAGCAGTGAGCAGATAAAGTTTTTAAAAGAAAGCTCTTCAGGCAACACAACGCATCTGCAAAAAGCAAAACCGATCACTTTGATCGAAGAAGACAACATCACACGCTTTACATCAGGCAGCAGAGAACTTGACCTTGTCCTTGGCGGCGGTATTGTACCCGGTTCGCTGACACTCATTGGCGGAAGTCCCGGTGTAGGGAAATCGACCTTACTTCTGAAGATCGCGGGTAACCTGGCAAGGTCGCAAAAAAGTGTTCTATATGTCTCAGGAGAAGAGTCATCAGGACAGATAAAGTTACGTGCCAACCGACTGGATGCCAATCATGACAACCTGTATTTGCTTCCGGAGATCAATCTCAATGCTGTCATCGCTGAGATCAACAACAAAAACTATGAACTCATCATTATCGACTCGATCCAAACACTTTATGCCGATGAGACTCCCTCTGCACCCGGCTCTGTGACACAGGTGCGTACCATCACTTTTGAGCTTATGCGGATTGCTAAATCTCTGCAGATCCCCATATTTATCATAGGACACATTACCAAAGACGGCTCTATCGCAGGCCCCAGGGTACTGGAACATATGGTAGATACAGTGCTTTATTTTGAAGGAGACAACAACTCAGAACTGCGTCTTCTTCGCGGGTTTAAAAACCGTTTTGGCGCAACCAATGAAGTGGGTATATTTGAGATGAACAAAGAAGGCCTCAATGATGCCAAATCCATGGCAGGGAAATTTTTCAACAAAGAAAAACTCCAATCAGGTTCAGCGCTTACTGTCATCATGGAAGGGAGTCGCCCCATCATCATAGAGGTACAGGCTCTGGTCTCTGAGGCTTACGGTCATCCCAAAAGAAGTTCCACAGGATTTGACAACAACCGTTTGGGCATGCTGCTGGCACTCTTGGAAAAAAAGCTGGATCTGCCTTTGGGCACCTATGATGTGTTCATCAATATCTCCGGAGGTATCAAAGTCAACGAACCTTCTGCAGACCTTGCTATCATTGCAGCGATACTAAGTTCCTATAGAGACAGGGAGTTGAGCAGCGAGACACTCTTTTTAGGAGAAGTGAGTCTCACAGGAGAGATACGTGAGGTCTCAGGTCTGACCCAAAGACTCAAAGAGATTGAAACACAAGGCTTTACAAAGGCGGTCATCCCCAACAAACCCATGGAAAACACAAAGATAAAATGTTTTGTGGCAGATGAAGTTTCCAAAGTGGTAGAGTGGATGTAATTAATTTTTAATTTGTGATATTTCACTATAATAACCCTATGAAACTTGGAACAGACATAATACACATTCAAAGGATCGAGAGATCCCTGGAACGCTTTGGCGAGACATTCAAAAATAAATTTTTAAATGCCAGTGAAGCAAAACGTGCCCAAAATACCCAATCTATAGCGGGGCTTTGGGCTGCCAAAGAAGCTATCTCCAAAGCATTGGGTTGCGGCATAGGCTCTGAACTTTCTTTTCATGATATTACTATCTGCAAAAATGAAAAAGGAAGTCCCTACTTTCAATTGTCTGACCAGGCACAAGCGACACATCAGATCGAATCTTCCTCCTTGTCTATCAGCCATGACGGAGGATTTGCCATTGCCGTTGTGGTCATACATACAAAAACGGACTGATATGGTCTACTTTTAACTACAATCTATTACAATATGAAATTAAAATAAAAAGGTTCACTATGCAAGCATGGAAATTAGGCTTTACATCAACTGCCATACTACTCCTACTCTCAGGGTGTGGCTCAAACAACCAAACCATTCAACTTCAAAACACCAATGCCAGACAGGCAATGCTCATCCAGAAACAACAGCTGCAGATAGAGGCTTTACAAAAGCAGCTTAAAGGCAAAAAAAGGGTCAGAACCAAAAGATCTGCCATACCTAAAGCGCCCAAAAAAAATATCAAATTAAAAAAAGTGGAAGATGACAACTACAGCTCTGGCT
>CAYXZY010000099.1:0-5558 GCA_964469685.1 uncultured Sulfurovum sp.
TGGAGCATATGATCGCTTTTTTTCTTTTGTCATTTCTACTCAACAGGGCATCCAGCACCATCGCACACCGTACACGCAATGTGCTCGCTTTACTTGCTTTTGGTATCGCCATAGAATGCATTCAATACTTTATTCCAAATCGGAGTATGAGTGCGTATGATGTTTTGGCAGATATAGCAGGCATAGTGCTATTTCAGGTTTTGTTTAGTGCCTACTTGTACTATCTTAAAAGAAAACAGATCAACTATCATGAGGATAATCACAATGGATCATAAAGAAGAAGCACCTAAGTTCAAAAAAATTGTTGATGCAGCCGATGGGCTGAGTCTTGGCATCTCCATGGTGGTTGCCGTGGTCATTGGTGTGGCCTTGGGGCTTGGACTTAAAAGTATGACCGGTCAGACCTGGACTTTGTTCGTGGGTGTCTTCATTGGCGTTGGGGCTGCGGTGAACAATGTCTACAAAGCCTATGCCAAACAAAAAAAGTCTTTAGATGAACTGGCAAAAGATCCTCGCTATAGCTATAAGAACAATCAGGAACAACAGAAAAAATATGACGCAGAAGATGATGACTAAAGTAACATTTCAAATACTTAAAACCCTTGTGGCTGTCGACCTTGTCATCGCCATTGTTTCTGTGCTGTTCTTTGATAGTAAAACATTATGGAACACCCAAATAGGTTTTGTGTCTGCTTCACTGGTGATGCTGGCATCCATGAAAAGCTACCAGCGAATGGTCAACGCCAGAGTGGAGCACAACATCATCACAGCAGACGATTCCAAAGATGTCATAGACAGACTAGAAGACCCCTATGACCTTTACTCTGAAGAGACCGAAGTAGATACAGAAAAAGACCTGAGCCAAACAGTGAAAGAAGAAAAAAGAAGACTGAAGGAAAACAAGCGAACCTTGGGACAAACACTCAAAGACACCAAAGCAGCACTCTCACTCTATCGTTTGGGAGCATATGTGGTATTGATATTGGGTTTTTTATATCTCAACAGACATGGTTTACTGCAAATTCCAAGTTATATAGTATCTTTAGGGCTTCCTATGGTCATCATTGTGAGTATGCTGCTAAGAAACAAAAGTGAAGAAATCCATGTCTGATAGTGTAAAAAAAAGAGAGTGCTTTTATTTGGCAGGGTATGACCCAAGGGGCGCCAGGCATTATTATAACCTTTACAAAAAAGAAGCTGCATTGCAATCAAAAATAAATGGTATGACTTTAGATATTTCCAGACGGAAACGCACAGCGCCGCATATTCAAAGCTGGAAAATTGAGGGTCACACGGATGGGGAAGCAACCCAAACAAATTATCATTTTTTAGAGTGGGATGACATTATTCGTAGTGATTGGAAGAAAAACTTCATCTCTTTATTGTTGGATTTGCTTTATGCTGTCAGAATTTATATTTTTTCAGGACTCATTTTTAAATATGGTAAGCTCTCGCCAACACAAATGATAGCAGCCTTTTATCCTGTGGTATTTGTTTTTGCGGTGTTGTATCTGGCATATTTGGCATGGTACTATTCATTCGAGTTCAGTTCAGCTTTCATTCCATTTGCAATTGCGCTCATTATTGCATTTGTTGCAGTCTATATTGTATTGAGCTTGTCAATGATTATAGGAAACCGTTTGGCTGTCTTTTGGCTGTTGCGTATATATGTTTTTTCTGCAGAATATGTCTTTAAAGATCTGGTGGATCTCGAATCACGCATAGATGAATTTGCAACGCATCTAAGTAACACCATTGAAAAAGCAGTCGACAATGGTGTTGATGAAGTACTTGTCGTTTCCCATAGTGTGGGTACTATCATTGCTATTCCCATCATGTCAAAAGCTGTAAAGAAGGCAGATGTGCCATTTTCCAAGATGCCCCACTTGTCTATGGTTACATTGGGTGAGTGTATACCGGTAGTAAGTTTTATAAAACAGGCTAATGCATACAGAGAGCATATGAAAAGTTTGACATATGAGAAGAAACTTTGTTGGCTGGATTTTACTTCGGCCATTGATGGGGCTTGTTTTCCTCTATTGGATTTTTACAGGCACAGTGGAATTGAGGTCAACAAATCCCAAAAGCCTCATTATCTATCTCCTCGGTTTCATACTTTGTTTTCAAAGAAAACATATGCAAAACTACGTAAAAATAGATACCTCACACATTTTCTGTATCTCATGTCAACAGAAATTGAAGGAAATTATGATTTTTTTAAAATGACTGCAGGGCCAAAGCCTTTGTCGAGTTATATCAAAAGAAGGAAAAAAATATGAAAGTGTATCCGCACTATCCCAAGCCGGTTGAAAATAAGATATCGTCATTGATGACACTTTTCAAAAAAAACCGATCCTGGTTAGATGGCTTGTATGCGCGAAGCTATACTATGAAAATGGGTGAAGTGAGAATGCCGGGCGTGACGCTATATATGCCTAATGAGCCAGAGCTGGTTCATCGTGTTTTGGTAGCTGAAGCAAAATTGTTTCCCAAAAACAGGTTATTGCACGAAGTGCTTACGCCACTTTTGGGAGACAGTATTTTTACTACCAATGGCAAAGTCTGGAAGAAACAGCGAGAGCTACTCAACCCTTCATTTGAAATGGTGCGTATATCTCATGTGTTTGATCTTATGAATGACGCTGCAAAGGGCATGATGTCTCGTCTGGAAAAAATGGAAGACGGACAGTATCATAATATTGATGAAGAGATGACATTTGTTACTGCAGATACGATTTTTAGAACAATATTATCATCAAGTCTCAGTGATGAAGATGGTAAAAAAGTCGTGGATGCTTTTGTTATTTTTCAAGAAAAGAGTGCAAAGATCGGTATGCAAAAAATGTTTCTTATCCCCAGGATTTTTAGAATGTGGGGCACTGAGAAAGCCTACACTCAATCTGGCAAAATCATTCGAGACGCATTATCGAATATCATTAAACCAAGATATGATGCTATGATGAGAAATGATGCAGGTGAATATAAAGATATCTTGTCTTCACTGTTAAAGGTATTGGATGCTGATACCGGTAAGCCATTCACACTCAAAGAGATTCTTGATCAAATTGCCATGCTGTTTTTAGCCGGACATGAGACAACAGCAAGTTCTATGACATGGTCACTGTATCTTCTTGCATTGTACCCGAAGTATCAAGAGGAGGCTTATGAGGAAGTATTGGCAAAATGCGGAACAGATGAATTTACTGCTTCCAATACCAAACAACTTTCATTTGTGGCGAATGTATTTAAAGAATCCATGCGTCTCTATCCGCCAGTAAGTTTTTTGGCCAGAGAATCAGCCATAGATACGACTATGCGTGACAAAAAGATCAAAAAGGGTTCATTTTTTGTTGTTTCTCCTTGGCTCATGCAGAGAAATGCATTATATTGGGATGACCCTCATATGTTTGATCCTCATCGTTTTGATGATCCTAAAAATATTCATAAAAATACTTATTTTCCTTTTGGTCTGGGACAGCGTATTTGTATTGGGGCAGGTTTTGCTATGCAAGAAGGTGTGCTGCTGTTGGCGTCTATTTTACGAAAATACAAACTGGAGCTTGAGCCAGGGTTTACGCCAGATATTGTAGGCCGACTGACAACAAGGTCAGTTAATGGAATGAACCTCAAACTTACAAGAAGGGATCAAATGTGAGAAGTCATTTTGGAATAAAGGAACGCTTGGCCGGTACTGTCCTTCTTTGCGCAATCGTACCAATGGCGGTCTCAGGATATCTGCTCATCGTGGTAGTGGGTGTTTTTGGTAAAGTTGAAAGAGCAAGACAGGGTGTCAGAGCCATGGATCATTTTGTGAATGCCACACTTTTTAACGGGTATGCATGGGAGTCCCTCTCATCTCATGCCTGGCGGGAGAGAGAAAAAAAATGGGCGAAGTTTATTATTTGGCTTACCGATAAATTTCAAAAAGATCATTGTCAGCGTTCAAACAAGCGCGAACAACCAATAATTGATCTAATGTTGAAAAAAAGATTGCATGAACAGACCGTAGGTAAGCAAAAGAAAAAATATAAAGAAGAGGAGATAGGATGGTAAAACCTATACTACTTGGTATCGCACTACTGACACTCACTTCATGTGCCAAAGAAGAGCCTAAACCCCTGGTGTGTACCACCAAACCTCTAAAGTCTCCTTTTGCTGTGAAGATCATTGACAAACCTATAGACTTCGGGAAAAATCGTATTGCGATGACGAAGGCGTATATTAAATCCCACTATGGCAAAACAGTGGATACCATCGAGATAACCCCGAAGATCATCTTGCTTCACTGGACGGCTGAGATGGACTTTGACAAGTCGTTTAAGCGTCTTCAGCCGGAGAAACTGCTGACTGACAGGAAGGACATTGCCAAAGCGTCACTGCTGAATGTCTCAGCGCAGTTCCTGGTCGATCGTGACGGCACCATCTACAGACTTATGCCCGAAAACTGGATGGCACGACATGTCATAGGGCTGAACTACTCGAGCATCGGTGTGGAGAATGTAGGAGGCTACGGTAATAAAAAAGATGACCTCACCCCAGCGCAGGTAAAGGCGAACATCGCTCTGGTGCGTTACCTTAAAGCAAAATACCCCACTATTGAGTACCTCATAGGGCATCATGAGTACAGACAGATGGAAAAGACTCCACTGTGGCTGGAGCTGGACAAAGGCTACAGAACGGTCAAAAATGATCCGGGTGATGCCTTTATGCGAAAGGTGCATGCTAAGACCAAAGACCTGGGACTCAAACGCGCGCCAAAAGGGAAGTGATGAACTCAGCCTTTTCTGTCGTTGACTGGGGTGTTTTTGCTGCATATTTTTTGGTACTGACGGTGACATCGGTGCTTCTTTCTCGTGTGAAGGTCAAAAGTACACGGGATTATTTTGTAGGAGGCAACACAGTGCCGATGTTTGCTGTGGCCATGTCTGTACTGGCTACGTCACAGTCTGCGGCTACGTTTTTAGGTGGGCCTGAGTACTCGTATGGCAAAGACCTGACGTTTATAGGGTTTTACTTGTCCGCTTTTTTAGCCGTGTTGTTTGTGGCGAAAGTCCTCATCCCCAGATTTTATGCTATTAACGCTGTGACGGTGTATGAGCTCCTTGAGCATCGCTACGGTGAAAAGGCCAAGAAGCAGGCAGGGGTAATGTTCCTCATTGGTCGTCTTTTTGCTTCGGGTGCCAGACTCTACATAGGCGCACTTGCCATCTCGATGATACTCTTTTTGGACATCTCACCAGTGCATGTAGCCATCTCCATAGCCATCTTGATGTTTGGTGCTTTGGCCTATGCATACTTTGGCGGAGTAAAGTCTGTCATTTTTTCTGACATTATCCAAGCCATCACCTACATAGGAGCAGGGGTGGCGGTACTGGTCTACCTGTATGTGAATATAGATGCAGATCTTGCTGCGATGGTGCATACCCTCCAGCTCAATGAAAAGCTAAAGGTCATCGACTGGTCTATGAGCGGAGGTTTCTCAGTCTGGGCATTGCTGGGCGGATGGCTCTTGCTCAACATCGCTGCCTACGGGCTAGACCAGGACATGACCCAGCGTG
>CAYXZY010000100.1:0-5530 GCA_964469685.1 uncultured Sulfurovum sp.
TTTATTAATAAATATGATGTACAATATTTTCTAATATGTACGATATAGGGCGTAGGGAAGCCGAATCTAAGGGGGTATTATGTCTACAAGTTTAGATAAATTAAAAGCACTGAACAGCCGTTTGGAAGAGAAGTTGGTGGAAAAAGAAACACTTCCCAAAGCGCAAAAAAAGACGGTTGAAAAAAGTGTTGAAACTGTTCCAAAACCGTCTGTGAAAAAGGCTCCGGCTTCAAACAAAAAAGAGGTGATCGGAGACAATGTCCGTACGGAAAATATTGCCCGGGTAAAAGCACTCTATGAAAAACTCAAGATCTTTGAAAAGTCTCCGGACTTTGATAATATTTTTATATATAAAGCTATGAACCTTTCAGGTATCGGTCTGAAAGAAGAAGATTTTGCTCAGGTGCGTGAAGGCAAATACATACAGGTGATTGCCATCACCTATGAGCCCGACAAGAATGGTAAGAAAAAAGCCAAGAATATTTCTTTGGGCTATTTCGGAAAAGCGGAAACGTTGGATGAAACCCTCAAAAATGAGATCATTGAATTTGTTTTGCGATGGCGTTATGAAAAAGCATTTCAAAACCTGGAACACTATAAAGATCTTATAGCTAGGGTCAATGTACCATCTGATACATTGTTCTAGCTATCACACAAAATCGGCAGTATATACTGCCCAATACTAATCAAAAATAAGTTACAATTTACTCCTAACTTTACTCAATTAGGAAAACTATGCACCTTGATCTTACACCAGAAGCACTTTTGACCCAACTTGGCTACACAAAAACAGAACAAACACTCAAACAGATCAATGACATTATAGATAACACTAAGAATTTTGAAAAATTCTCACAACATCTTCCCTCATTCAATGATGCATTGGCTGTAACAAAAGCATATATCGCAATGTCAAATTCTGAAAATCATCTGAAAATCAAATGTGAAGAAGATGCCTGTGCAGATAATCTTTCTGCTTTTACTGACTTGGTGAAACACTGGAGTGACAAATATAAACTGGAACTTGAACCGGTTTATGGTAAAAACACTTACTATATCCTTGGTCAGAACTAATTGCCGCTCAGTGCGTTAAATGCAGAGCAGCTCTCTGCTGCGACTGCACCTTTGGGACACAATCTCATCATTGCCAGCGCCGGTACAGGTAAAACATCTACGATCGTAGGGCGTATTGCCCATTTGCTGAACTCGGGTGTTGAGCCTTCGCGTATATTGCTGCTTACGTTTACGAACAAAGCAGCTGGAGAGATGATCGCCCGTTTAGAGCGTTTTTTCCCAAAAAAAGTCGTAAGCAAGATAGAATCAGGTACTTTTCATGCTGTAAGTTACCGTTGGCTAAAAACCTTGTACCCCAACCTTGCACTGAAGCAGCCTTCGGAACTTAAAACACTTTTTAGAAGCATCTATGAAAAACGTAATTTTGAGCGTATGAACCTAAGTATGCAGCCGTTTTCTGCCACTTATCTTTATGAGATGTATTCGCTGTATCAAAATGCTTCATTGGATGGTTTTGATGTTTGGTTTTTGGAGAAGTACCCGGAACATGAAGTGGTAATGGATGTCTACATGGACATTGCAGAAGAGTTTGAGCGTGAAAAAGTGGACTATGGGTTTGCTTCATTCAATGACCTGCTTTTGCGTATGAAAAGTCATTTGGCAGAAAACAGCATTCCTTTCACAGAGGTACTCGTTGATGAGTATCAAGATACCAACACCTTGCAGTCTGCACTCATAGACAGCCTGAGGCCTGAGTCTCTTTTTTGTGTCGGTGATTATGACCAGAGTATTTATGCTTTTAACGGTGCAAATATTGAAAACATTGCAACATACTCTAAGCGCTATACCGATGCTACGGTCTATACGCTAAAGACCAACTACCGCTCTACGGCACCCATACTGTCTTTGGCTAACAGGGTCATAGAAAGGAATGAGCGTATTTACCCCAAAAAGCTTGAAGTCGGACGTCACGGCAAAACACATCCTCCTAAGCTCCTGATGTATAATGACCTCTTTGAACAGTACCAATCCATCGCACAGGGGATCAAGCATACCCATGTTCCCAATGACCAAATAGCTGTTATTTTCAGAAACAACTCCTCAGCAGACGGTGTGGAAGCGAGTTTACGTGAATATGGCATAGCCTGCAAACGAAAAGGAGGTACCAGTTTTTTTGATGCCAAAGAGATCAAGTTCTTACTTGATCTCATGTCACTTCTGGTCAACCCCAAGGACATGATGGCATTCATTCATGTATTTGAGTATGCAAGAGGTGTCGGTTCGGCACTGTCCAAAGAGTTTTTTCAGTGTTTTTTGCATTTTGGTGAGGGCAGGTTCTTACAGGGCATACTCTACCCGAAAGTACACGACCTTCCCAAGCTCAATCCAAACAAAAATGTACAACTGGGACTGTTCGATGATGACCAGGAGATAGGTTCTGCGGCACGTTTTAATGCTATGAACCTGAACCCGAGACTCATGAACCATCCTTTGCTCAAGCATCCCAAACTGACTTCAGATGCGGTCACGTATTTTCAAGCATTTCATACACTCATGGATACCATTCATCCATTACAAAATCCAGCAGATATACTTCAAAATGCGATCTCATCAAAATTGTATAAAAACATTGTTGAACTGTTGGCCACACAAAGAGGGAGACTCAAGTCAGGCGAACTCGATGAAGAGAAGAAAAAAGTAGCCAAAGAGCGCATAGAGAGAAAGGCCAGACTGCTGTTGGACCTTTCACGTCAGTATAAGGAGCTTGGTCGTTTTGTCAATGCCATGGTGCTTGGGGGCAATGAACTGAGCGAAGGTGAGGGCGTGAACCTGCTTACTGTACATGCAAGCAAGGGTTTGGAGTTTCCTGAGGTCTATGTCATTGACCTGGTGGACGGACGTTTCCCTAACAGAAAAATGATGTCGAGTATTGAAGAGGAAAGAAGGCTCTTTTATGTGGCTGTCACCCGCGCAAAAGACAAACTCTATCTTTCTTTGGCCAAATTTGACAAAGTTAAAAAAATAGACTATAAGCCATCACAGTTTCTTCATGAAGCGGGTCTTGTCAAGGGTGAGTTCATAGAACCTGAGACAAAAGAGAAGAAAAAGTCCTAGTCTTCTTCGTCTATATTGTGCCACAAATAACGCTGCATCTCTGTAAGAGAGGTAAGTTCTTCGGGTTTTTTTCTAAAGACTTTACACTGGTAGAGGTCTTTATCTGCATTGAGTACTATATCATCTACATTATCAGGACCGGCCTCATGCACACCTATACTGATAGAAAGCGTTAAACCCGGTGTGGTTTGTTTACTGTTCCATCTGTCTATCATGTCCTGGATTCTTTTGGCAAGCACAAAAGCATCACTTTCCTTTGCTTCTGGCATAATAATAACAAACTCATCACCACCGTAACGTGCGAGAAAATCAGACTCCCTTACGGAGATCTTGAGTATATCTGCAAGCGAGCTCAGCATTTTATCGCCTGCAACATGACCGAAAGTGTCATTGATGATCTTTAGGTTGTCTACATCCATCATAAGAAGGCACATTGTACGCTTGTAGCGTTTTACTTTTTCTGTTTCCTGGCGCAAGACTTCATTGAAATAGTAGCGATTATTGATACCTGTAAGAGAGTCTACCATCGCAAGTTCTTCTACTTTTTTGTAAAGAAAAGCATTTTCAATGGCGATACCTGTAAAAGTAGCAATGGAAGAGAGAATACGCATATCCGTTTCTGTAAAACTTTCATATGTGGGTATGATCGTTTTTGAAGGAGCATCGGTAGTTTTTTTACTTGACGGCGATACGATCTTGTTTACCAGTTCTATGGCACCTATGACTTTATTTTGGCCGTTTAGCAGTGGTACGCACACTACAGATTTTGTTTTAAATCCCATCATGCTGTCAATGCGAGAACTGAACCTCTGGTCTTTGGAGGTGTCTTCTACTATAGTGGGTTCCCCATGCTCACAGACCCAGCCTACTATGCCTTCGCCTTTGTTGATGTATATCCCTTTGAGTTTTTCTGCTTCCACACCCATGACTATTTCAAATTTGAGACGTCTTGTTGATTCTTCACAAAGCAACAAAGACCAGTTTTGTGGTGAGAAGTAGTTACCGATCAATGCCATGACACGATTCACAACTTCTTTGGGGTGAAGTGAAGAAGTGAGTATCATGCCTATTTTGCAAAATACATCTGAGAGGTCTTTGTCTGAAGTCAAAGAAGTCACTTCAGGGTAATCCATGGAAGTGTCCTGTGTATCGGTAGATTGTTTGTGGCTGTTATGCTGCATTAATTTCCCATCCTTTTGTCTCTTATACTCATCATTTTACTCTCTTCATCCACATAGATATCAAAAAGATCTATCTCGTCAATGAGGTTGGAGAGTTTTTTATATCCGTAGTTGATGGGGGAAAAAGAGCTTGAGTTGTTGATGTATTGTCCTACACTGGCAAGGTTCGCCCAACCGTCTTCATCCATGGTCTGCTCGAGTGCGGTCCTGAGTAGATTGACCAGCCAGGAGTCTTGTCGCATCTCTTTGCCGGATTTGCGTACCGGAGCGGTAAGTACATCAACAGGCTCAGTACCTTGCTGTTCAGATTTCAATAGCTTTTCGGTAAAGATAAATTGTGAACATGCGGCCATAAAAGGTTTGGGTGTCTTCTTTTCACCAAAGCCAAAGACCTTGATGCCTTCTGCTTGGACGCGCATGACAACGGGTGTAAAGTCAGAATCGCTTGTCGCAAAGGCAAATGCATCAATGTCTTTTGTATGCAGGAGGTCTATGGCATCAATGGTCATAAGGATGTCTGTGGCATTTTTGTTTTTGGAGTAGTCAAACTGCTGTATGGGCTTGATGGCAAACTCCAGAAGTTTGTCTTCCCAGTTTTTAAGATTGTCTTTGGTCCAGTTACCGTAGGCCTGGCGTATATTGACTACACCGTATTTACTCAGTTCGTTGATGATCCCTTCTATAGAGCGGTGTGAGATGTTGTCACAGTCTATAAAAAGTGCGATGTGGTCTTCTGTTTTTGTTCTTGCCATGTTGATACTTTTTATATATTATACTACAGTCAGTTGGATACTTGTTTAAAAGATACCCCAGACAGATATTTTAATCCTCAGCAGGGGTATAGTAGGTCAATGAGCTGCGTCCAAACTTTTTACGTTTCTTCAGAAAAAATGCACCTATTTGTTCAGGCAGGTCGAGGTTTGTCATGTGTTCTACTATCACCATTTCGGCAACTTGCGGTTCAATGGACTCTATGAGTGCGATGGTCTTGTTGTAAATGTCATCCATGCCGTCACGTGTTGAAAACGGCGGATCAAAGTAAAAGTAGGTTTTTTCGCCAGATCTCTTGACCCTTTCATACACAGTGTCAAATATCTCAAAGCTGTCTCCGTAAAAGAGGTGTGCCTTTGAAGGGTCTATGCGCTTGACGTTGCCTTCTAAAAACCTGTAGGCTGTTTTGTTGTATTCCATGAAATAGGCTGCGCCGGCACCACGGCTCA
>CAYXZY010000101.1:0-5481 GCA_964469685.1 uncultured Sulfurovum sp.
TGCTGTGCAGCCAGCTGCTTACTGACACCTTGAGGAAAACGTACCACCATCGGGAGTTTTATTTTTCCGTTGCTCATATACTGCAGCTTAGCCATATGGTTGACTATCTGGTCGAATGCCAAAAGAGAGAAGTTTCCCGTCATAAGCTCTGCCACAGGACGCAGCCCGCCTATAGCCATGCCAACAGCATTACCGACGATACTTAGTTCCGCTATGGGTGTGTCTATCACTCTTTTTTCACCAAATTTTTCAACAAGCCCTTCAGTAACACGAAAACTGCCGCCATACAACCCTACATCTTCACCAAGTGTGACCACGGTATCATCCACTGTCATGACATCCTCATAGGCTTTGTTTAATGCTTCACGGTACAACATTTTACACCTCCTCGGAAAAAACATTTTCATAGAGTGCTGAGAGTTCAGGCTCCAAAGATTGCTCTGCAAAAGCCACGGCATCTGCGACTTCCTTTTGTGCTTTGGTTTCCAGTGCTTCAATCATAGCATCACTGCACATCCACTTCTCTTGAAGGCGTGCTCTGAACTTAGGCAAGGCATCTTTGTCTTTACATTGGCTCATCTCCTGTGCTGAACGGTAGGCATTGGAATCGCTTACAGAATGCCCTTCAAGTCTGCAAGTAAATGCTTCTACGAACAAAGGGCCGTGTCCTTTTTGTATCTGGTTTTGCGCCTCTTTGATGCAAGCGTAAACTGCCTCGGGATCATTGCCGTCAACACTGAGTGTTTGCATATAAGGTTCAGCTTTTTTCGCCTGTTCCAAAAAAGGTGCAGCGCGTTTGATGTTTGTTCCTATGGCATATTCGTTGTTTTCACAGACAAACAACATTGGCAGTTTTTGAGTGGCAGCAATGTTGAGAGATTCAAAAAATGGCCCGCCGTTTGTTGCCCCGTCACCAAAAATGACCATCACACCATCTTCAATATCCTGGAATTTACGTGCATAGGCGCACCCTACCGCATTGGGTATGTGTCCCCCCACTATGGCATCCCCGCCGTAAAAAAAATGTGAAGGGTCAAAAAGATGCATACTCCCACCTTTTCCGCCGCTTACACCTGTACTTTTTCCAAAGAGTTCTGCCATCACAGCCTTTGGCTCAATACCGCGTGCCATCGCCATCACATGCTCACGATAAGTTGAAAATACGTCACCTCTTTCAAATGCCTTCATGGCTGCAACACTAAACCCTTCCTGACCGATGTCAAGATGCAAAAATCCGGAGATTTTGCCGTTCATATAGTGCTCTTTTGCCGCAAATTCAAACATGCGCCCCAGATACATTCCGTAATAGATCTCTTCTGCCAGTAGTTTATTCATAAACCGCTCCTATTTTCTACACAAATATCCTTGACTCTCAAATAGACCGTAATACCTGGTCAATGATAGCATATAAATACCTTTTTTCAAATCTGCCCCGGTTTGAGCCTAGCTCTTTGCTTCTTACTCGCATGATCAATATGTCTCTGCAGCCGGATCCGAAACTGTTTTTCATTGACTTCTCCTTAAAGAATATCTTCATTGTATCTTTTTCTATAATATCTCAATATAGCCATTTTTACGACATCGTTAAATACTAACCATACGAGAGCATACACCCATATCCACATAGCCAACTCCCATCCTATAGGCACCATAAGTCCAAAGCCGTATACAGCGATGACGGTTCCGGCAACACGGCTAAAAAATGTAGCACTAAACAGGGTCCAGGATGGCCAAGGACGCTTCCAGAACCAGTCATCTATACGGGTGTTGTATATGGTACCGTGACCAGCGACCACCAGTTTGGCAAAGAACATACTTTGTACAAACTCAAGAGGGAGATTCAGTAATGAAATTAATACCCAAAACAGCATAAATGAAGATACCACTCCGGCAAACCCAAGCCAGGAAGCCAATATGAATACTTCTTTCATATCCCATCTGACAGGATCCGGTCTCACTTTGGTACGATCATATGCGATGGTCATAATGGGAATATCATTAAGCAGCGCCAAAATAATAATCATCAGTGCAGTGATTGGGTAAAAATCATAAACAACTATGGCCAAGGTCATAAAAATGATCACACGTATCGTCTCGGCAATCCTAAAGATGGTATAACTTTTCATACGTTCAAATATTTGACGAGAAGCTTTTATGGCATCCACTATCACAGTGAGCCCCGGTGCCATTAAAACAATATCTGCTGCAGCCCGTGCCGCTTCAGTGGCACCACTCACAGCAATACCGCAGTCTGCCTTTTTGAGTGCGGGTGCGTCATTGACGCCATCGCCGGTCATACCCACGATATGGTCTGCTTTTTGTAACTCACCAACAATAAAATATTTATCTTCAGGAAATACCTGGGCAAAGCCATTTGCTTTTTCTATGATGGCAACAATTTCTGATTCATGCTGCTTGATACTGCCTTCAGGCAGGGGCTTGAGATCGAGCTCTTTTTCCACCTGGGATACAATATGCTGCACCTCATAATTTAACTGATCCTCATTGATCTCTTTTTTGATATTTTTAAGAATAGCTCGCGAAAGAATATCTGCAAGAAATATATACTCTTTTGTGCTTTGCCCTTTTAGCTCCTTGATGTTTTCAATATCTTGACCGATATGAAGTATATCTGCTATGTATTTTGCCACGGAAATATTGTCACCGGTGACAAGTTTGACAGAGACTCCTTTGGCCATCGCTTGTTCAATAGCCTCTGCAGAGTCTTCACGCGGTGGATCAAAAAGTGGTATGAGTCCCACAAAATGATAGGTATTTTCATCTACATGTTTATAGGCAACACCCAATGTTCTAAAACCCTTTTGTGCAAAAGAATCAATGTGACCATATGCTTCTGAAACATTAAATTCGGTCTCGTCACACAGCTCAATAATGATCTGAGGTGCTCCCTTGGCATAGACCAGATTGTTGTCATATACGGCTTCTGCTTTTTTACTTACTGGATCAAAAGGAACATACTTCTTTAAAGATATTTTGGAAAATGCATCACTGAGATTATGCGTATCAATATATTCAAAGATTGGTTTTTCTATAGGATCCTGATTCTCTTTTTTACTTGCATAAGCAGCATAAAGCATGAGAGTATCCATTGTATATTGCTTAACCGTATAGGGTTGGGAAAGACTCATTTTATTTTGTGTCAGTGTCCCTGTTTTATCTGAACAAAGTACATCCATCCCTGCCAACTCTTCTATGGCAGCCAAACGGCTTACAATAGCCTCCTTGGCTGCAAGAGACTGAGCACCTATGGCCATGGTAACGGTTAGAACGGCAGGCATCGCCACAGGTATTGCAGATATGGTCAGAACAAGTGCAAATACCAAAAGTTCTATAGTAGGCTGATTGGTGCTGATGCCGTGATAAATAATGATAGCGATCATCACCAAGGTCAGCGCAATTAAAAAATAGCCGACTTTGATAACCATTTTTTGAAAATGGCTTACCTCGGCATGCTCTGCTTTTGCCACGAGTTCTACAGTTTTGCCAAAAAAGGTATTTTTTGCTGTTGCCGTAGCCTGCGCGATCATTTCTCCTTGCTTAATGATCGCATTTGCATAGACTTCATCCCCTTGTTTTTTTTGCACGGGCAGTGATTCTCCAGTAAGAGCAGACTGATCGACCAGTAAAAAATCGCCTCCGCCAAGCAGTTTGACATCTGCAGGAACCACATCTCCGATCTTCAATTTAAGAATATCGTCAGGGACTATCTCTTTGGCATCTATATCCTGCCATTTACCCTCTCGTAGAACAGTGGCTGTGTGTGCCAGCTTCTTTTTTAAGACCGATATGGCATTAAGAGCTTTTGACTCCTGGTAAAAGTCCACAAAGGCATTCACAAAAAGCAATAGCATGATCACTATGAAATCTTCCCAGTGCTGCACCAAGGCAGAAAGGATCGCTGCAGCCTCGATCATCCATGGGATAGGACCCCAAAATCTGCGAAACAGGCGACGAAACCAACCTTCTTCTTTTTCATTAATTTCATTATATCCATATTTGTCAAGACGTTCTTCTACATCTGTATGGCTCAGTCCGGTTAACGCATCCATATTTATTGAAGCATTTGGATCAGATTTGTTACCGTAGTGACTCTGCTGATTGTCCCCGCTCATGTCATATCCTTTTTAATTTTTAAAAGCAGTATCTTCCTGCACATCATTATGCAATTCTTTGGATATAGGTATATAAAATTTGTTTAAATATTCTTTCATCATTCTTCTGGCACTAAATGACGCAGGTATGCTTCGTATTGCTTCTTTCATTTTTTCTACCCATTGATTGGGAATACCTTTGATGTCTTTATCATAATACAAAGGTATGATCTCTTGCTCCAAGACATCATACAATTGCTCAGCATCTCTTTCATCATCTGACGGGTCATCTCCAAAAGCCCAGCCGTTGTTACCGTTAAAGCCTTCCGGCCACCACCCATCCAGTACGGACAGATGCAATACCCCATTCAAAGATGCTTTCATGCCGCTCGTACCACAGGCCTCCATGGGGATCTCAGGGTTGTTCAGCCACACATCAACACCGTGCAACAGATACTTGGCCACATATTCTCCATAATCTTCCACGAAAGCAATACGACCGCAAAATTGTGCATTTTGAGACATTTTAAAAATGCGCTGCAAGATATATTTGCCTTCTATGTCTGCAGGGTGTGCTTTGCCGGCAAAAATGATCTGAACCGGCTTGTCACGGTCATTCAGGAGTTTTTCCAATCGATTAATATTATTTAGTATTAGTGCAGGTCGTTTGTACGCTGTCATGCGACGTGCAAAACCCAGAGTCAAAATATCAGGATCCAACAGTACCCCTTCTGCAATAGCCACTGCGGGATCCATACCCTCATTGTTATATTTCATGCGCACATTTTCACGTATAAAATTTACCATGAGTACTTTGGCATTTTGTGTGATGGACCATAGTCTTTGATTGTCGATTTCATCAACAAATCCCCATAAGGCTTTATCATCCTGTACATGTGTCCATTTGTCACCAAGAAAATGTACCAGTTCTGCGGCTAGTTCATCTCCTGCCCACGTAGGCAGATGCACGCCGTTTGTCACATAGTCCAGTGCAGGAGAGCCATCATCCCTGGAAGGGAGGATATGCTTCCATATCTCAGAGGCTACCTGTCCGTGTTTTTTACTGACTGCATTTTTATACTGACACATATTTAAACCAAAAACTGTCATATTAAACCCTGCGTTTGGCTTGTCCGGGTTAAGCCCAAAACTCATGAAACGTTCTTTGTTCATTCCCAGCTTTTCCCAGTAGTCTTTAAAAGATGCACTCATCATATCATAGCTGTATACATCTGTAGCTGCCTGCAAAGGGGTATGGGTTGTAAATACCGAGGTTCTTTTAACCTTTATGAGTGCCTCGTCCAAAGTAAGTTTGTCTTTCTCCATAAAACTGCGCACTCTTTCAAAAAGCGCAAATGCAGGATGTCCT
>CAYXZY010000102.1:0-5396 GCA_964469685.1 uncultured Sulfurovum sp.
CAGAACCAAAGATGAGATAGCTGTCATGGCACTGCGTGGTGGTGATATTGTCGGGCGTCATACTGTCGGTTTTTATAATGACGGTGAGTTTTTGGAGCTTAATCATACAGCAACCAGCAGAGAGACATTTTCAAAAGGAGCCATTAGGGCAGCAAAATGGTTAGTGGATCAGGAAAATGGTTTTTATTCGATCAATGACTGTCTTGGCATATAAAAACGGGAAACAGATAATGAACATTTTAACAACGGATCAAAGCGATTCACTTGACTTCAAAGGAGGCATCTCATGTGTGCAATTGTAGGTGTATTTGGTGTAAAAAAGGCTTCAACCGTAGCGTATTATTCGCTTTTTTCTATGCAGCATCGTGGACAGGAAGCTACAGGTATCTCTGTTTCAGATGGTGAAAATATCAGCGTGTATAAAAAACGTGGTATGGTGGCAGATGTATTTTCCCAGGCAACACTGAACAGTCTGGAAGGTACCTGCGCGGTTGGACATAACCGCTATTCCACTGCAGGCTCGGAGTCTGCAGGAGATGCACAACCGGTCTTTGCCAAGTATAAACTGGGTGAGATATCTGTTGTGCATAACGGTAACCTTATCAATAAACAAGAAGTAAGGCAAAGGCTTATTGACAGAGGTGCCATTTTCCAAACAGATATGGATACGGAGAATATCATTCATCTTATTGCCAAATCTCAAGAAGATTCTCTGATAGACCGTATTAAAGACATGCTGATGAAAATAGAAGGTGCGTACTGTCTGGCAATTCAAAGCCGTTCTAAAATGTTTGTTATCCGAGACCGTTTTGGTATACGCCCGTTAAGTCTTGGCAAGTTTAAAGACGGCGGATATATGGTTGCTTCCGAGACCTGTGCTTTTGATCTGGTAGGTGCTGAATTTGTGCGTGATGTCAGACCCGGTGAAATGCTGATTTTTGAAGAGGGGAAAGCGCCCAAATCAGAAATGGTATTTGAGAATATTGATTTCCGTCCCTGTGCTTTTGAATACATTTACTTTGCCAGACCCGATTCTGATATAGATGGCAAGAATGTCTATGAGAGACGTTTGGAAATGGGTAAAAGGCTGGCACGTGAAACACCTGCGGACATTGATCTGGTGCTGCCTGTACCCGACTCCGGTGTTGCTGCGGCCAAGGGGTATGCCCAAGAGCTGGGTGTACCTTTTGAAATGGGCATCGTTCGTAACCACTATGTGGGACGTACATTTATTGAGCCGACACAGGAGATACGTGACCTGAAAGTCAAAATGAAACTTTCTCCGATCAAACATCTTATACAGGGGAAGAGGGTAGCCATTATCGATGATTCGCTTGTGCGTGGTACGACATCCAGACAGATCGTCAAAATGCTGTTGGATGCCGGTGCCAAAGAGGTGCATATGCGTATCGCAGCACCGGAGATAAAGTTCCCTTGCCGTTATGGTATAGACACACCTACCAAAGCTGAGCTGATCTCTGCAAACCACTCCGTAGAAGAGATAAGAGAAAAGATAGGTGCGGCATCATTAGGATTTTTATCTATAGAGGGTCTGACTGAATCATTGGGCAATGACAGACAATACTCGTTGGTTTCTTTTGACGGAAATTATTTTGCCGGAGGAAATGAAGACACTATAGGCTGTGCAGGCGGTTGTTAAATGACAACTGTTGTGAAGAGAAAGCGTTATTTCTTTCTCATCTCTTTTTCAGTAATGCCCGACATGCCAAATCTTCTTGCCAGTTCCTGTTTGACTCTGTCTGGTGAGATGTTTCTGTAGCCCAGACCTACAAGGGTATGGTAGAGCAGGTCAGCACTTTCATAGATAACCTGTTCGTCACTCTCTTCTTTTATAGCGACACACACTTCGTCAGCTTCTTCACGGATCTTGCTTAACATGAGTGCTTCATCATCAAGCAGTTTTTTAGTCCATGACTTTTGTTCTGCAGGTGCATTTTTACGTTCAAGTATGGTATGGTAAAGGGTATCTACCACACCATAGATCGCTTCTGTATCTACTTCTTTTTCCAAAATGACCTTGTCTTGCATCACAGATGTAAAAAAGCAGCTTTTGCGTCCTGTATGGCAGGCAACACCGTTTTGTTTTACTTTGAGTATCACCGTGTCCGCATCACAGTCAAGCAGTACATCTTTCACTTCCTGCGTATGGTTTGAACTTTCGCCTTTTTTCCAAATGCGCTGTTTGCTCCTGCTGAAGTAGTGTGCAAACCCTGTTTCCAAGGTAAGGCTGTATGCCTCTTCATTCATATAGGCAAGCATGAGTATTTCATTGGTCTCAAAGTCTTGTGCAATGGCAGGTATGAGGGGGTTTTGGTTCCAGTCTATGGTCATGATGTGTTCTCCATGTGTAGGGGTCAATATAGCATTGACCCAGGACAGATAATGAATCTGTCCCTACGGGTTTATTGTAATGTATGGAATGTGGTTACTGTTGTCCCATCAAACGCTGCTGTTTTCCTTTGGCATCCACCCAGATGTTAGGTACTGCACCCCCAGGGGTGAGGAAGATTTGCGCATCTTTGTTTACCCTGAGTGCTTCGTTAAATTTGGCCTGTGTTTTGATCTGCTCAAGTTCAATCAGCTCTCGTGTAAGCGAACGCGAGATCAAAGTGTTGGCTTTGGCTTGCTCTTCAGCCTCAATACGGATCTTGTCTGCCTCACCCTGTGCTTCAATACGGTTTCTTTCTGCTTCACCACGTGCGATCTCTGCTGCTTTTTGTGCATGTTGTTTTGCTTTTTCTTTTTCCTGCTCTGCGATGGTCACATCTTGTTTTGCAGCCTGTACCTGTTCGATCTTCTCTTTGATCTTTTGAGGAAGTACGATGTTTCTAAGTTCTACGGAAGAGAGAATAACTGGTTGGTTTTCAAGTGCATCTACTTTTTCGGTGACTTTTGTTTGGATCGCTGCTGCAATGTCATTTCTCATTTCAGGGAGTTGTTCAGCTGTGTATTTACCTACGACATCACGAACCACTTCTCTTACTTTGGAGTTAATGATCTTCTCTTCCCAGCTTGAGCCCCATTTGGCTATGGTCGCAGGTGCAGTCTCAGCTTTGAGACTGTACTGGACCGCAAGATCGATGTTGACGGTGAGACCACGCTTGTCAAGTACGGGAATGGCCTGATTTCTTTTTAGCCCACCTTCAAAGTTTTTGTATCTGTCACCTAGCTCTGCTGTCATATCATTCGAGTAGGTAATGAGCCTGATACGCGTGTTGACAGGGATGACTTTTTGAAGTACAGGGACGAAGAAGTGCAGTCCTGGGTTAAGAGGTTCATCCTGGAATTTACCTGTGGTCACCTTGATACCTACTTCACCGGAGTTGATGATAACAAAAGGTTTAAGGATAAATAATCCAAGCACAATAGCCCCCACGATAATGGCCCATGACGGCAGTCCCTTTGGCATATTGTTAAACGGGTTTTCAGGTTTTTTCCCACCACCACCGCTGTTATTGTTCGTGTTGTTTGCGTTTGGTCTTTTCTTTTTAAAATAGTCATTCATATCTGCTGGCATGTTTATCCTTTGTTGTTGTGCTTCGGCAGGCTCAGGAACCGAATAGTATGTCGGTAGCTGAGCTTGTCGAAGCTAGTTTATGTATGTCAAATGCTGGATGTAGTCAGGGTTTTTACCTGCAACCACATCAAAGTATGCTGTTTGTAGTCTTTCTGTAATCGGTCCACGGCTTCCGGTTCCAATGATACGTGCATCTACTTCACGAACAGGCGTAACTTCCGCAGCGGTCCCCGTAAGAAAACACTCATCACAAATGTAGATCTCTTCTCTTGTGATACGACGACGTACCACTTCGATACCCATATCGGTCGCAAGGTCGATCACGGTCTGCTGAGTAATGGACTCAAGTGTATTGTCTGCCGGAGGAGAGAAGAGCTTTCCGTCTCTTACCATAAAGAAACATGCACCACTGGCTTCTGCGATGTAGCCTTGGTCATCTCTCAAGAGTGCTTCATCATACCCGGCTTCAACTGCTTCATATTTGGCCATTTGCGAGTTAAGATAGTTCGCCACGGCTTTTGCTTTTCCCATACTTGAGGTATTGGGTGTTCTTGTCATGGAAGAGATCTTAAGGCGTATACCTTTTTTGAGCCCTTCTTCACCAAGGTACGCTCCCCATTCCCATGCGGAGATGGAAACGTTTACCGGACAGTCTTTATGGTAGAGTCCCATAACACCATAACCCAAATACACCAAGGGTCTGATATAAGCGCCGTTGAAAAGTTCATTTTCCTGCAGAAGTTTGACTTGTGCAGCATTCAGTTCTTCAAGCGTATAAGGTACATGCATGAGTGTCATTTTGGAAGAGTTCAAAAGTCTTTGCGTGTGTTCTTTGAGTTTAAAGATCGCACACCTTCCATCTACGGTTTTATAGGCTTTTGTACCCTCTATGGCACCGTTCCCGTAATGTAATGTATGGGTTAGAACGTGTACCTGAGCATCGTCCCATGGGGTGAACTTCCCGTCCATCCAGATATATTTAGCTTTATCCATTGTTATACTCCAAGACTGCGGTGGAGCGGCAGTCAAAATTAATGGATTATTCTATCTAAAAAGCTGTTAATAGTCGGTTATAGGGAAAAATGATGAGATTTGCGACAGAATATGGAGATATTAAAGGATAATTATTATTCTTTAAGGATAAACAGGTTAGACTTCTTAAGGATAAAAATTATCCTTAAAAATATGAAGGTAGAAAAATGAAACAATATGAAAGTTATGTATGTCATGTGTGTGGCAATGAAGTAGAGGTACAAACTGTAGGCAAAGGAACCTTGGTCTGCTGTGGCGAGACCATGGCGTGTACAACTGATAATCTAACCGCCGTAAACCTTATGAAGGCTTTTGCAGGTGAATCACAGGCAAGAAACAAATATGAGTTTTTTGCTGAGGTAGCGTATGAAGAAGGATTACATAGGATTGCCAGACATTTTCAGGAAGCAGCAAACAATGAAAAGTACCATGCAATGGCTGAGTATAAAGCCTACAACAAACTGGTAAAAGATATAGAACTTGATACGACTAAAAAGAATCTGACCTATGCTGCGGATGGAGAGCGTTACGAGCATGAAGAGATGTACCCTAATTTTGAAGCGATTGCCAAAGAAGAAGGTCTGTCGGATATCGCCAGACTTTTCAGGGCCATTGGTAAAGTAGAAGTGGAACATGAAAGAGAGTACCTGGAGCTAAAAGCGGCTCTTGAGGCTGAAGGATTCTTTGACAGTGAAAACAATGAAGAGTATATCTGTGAAGTGTGTGGTCATGTCCATAGAGGCAAAAAAGCACCCAAAGCCTGTCCATTATGTAAAGCGGGACAAGAGTACTTCAAAAAAGCATCTGAAGACATTACGGTAGGGTA
>CAYXZY010000103.1:0-5395 GCA_964469685.1 uncultured Sulfurovum sp.
AGGCGCATATTGAGATGTTGAAAAAGTATAAGGTGGACAAGGTGCATGACAGCCGGTACTTCTTGCTGCTTCAAAAAGGGGATGATGTGCTTGACTATAAAGAAGCACTTGAAAAGTTACCTGAAGCCAAACTGGTATTGGAAGAGGGCGGTTCACACCCCTTTGAAGGCATAGAGCGTTACTTTTCACAGATAGAGGAGTTCCTCCTAGGATGAAAGTACCAAAGATACTTACCCAAATCGCCAAAGACCTGGAGGCACAAGATGCAAAAGCTATCGTTGTGGGCGGTTCAGTGCGTGATCACTTTTTGGGTTTGGCATCGAAGGATTATGATGTAGAGGTGTACGGACTAAGTACACTTGAGGCACTCGAGGAAGTGCTGTCTCGCTACGGTACAGTAAACCATGTGGGCAAGAGTTTTGGTGTATTGAAGTTCATGTATCATGGTGAGGAGTATGACTTTTCTTTTCCCCGTTTGGAGTCCAAGGTAGGAGAGGGGCACCGTGGGTTTGATGTGCATGTAGATGGCGCATTGCCCTTTAAAACAGCTGCCAAACGCAGAGATTTTACGATCAACGCACTGGGGTATGATATTCAAAATGACAGCTATCTGGACCCTTTTGACGGCTTGGAGGACATCAGACAAAAAAAGCTTCGCCATATAGACGAACGCACTTTTACTGAAGACCCCTTGCGTGTGTACAGGGCAGTGCAGTTCAGTGCAAGATTCGGGTATGCGCTGGAAGAAAGCACGATGCAGCTTTGCACTCAGATGGTGCAAGAAGGTATGCTTGATACTTTGGCCAAAGAGAGGGTCTTTGAAGAGTGGAAAAAATTGCTGCTCAAGTCTGATAAACCGTCTGTTGGGTTTGAACTGATGAGAAAGATGGGCATACTTGTGCGTTATTTTCCTGAACTGTATGCGCTCACAGGAGTGCCACAGTCACCCAAATGGCACCCGGAGGGAGATGTCTGGACACATACAATGATGACAGTCGATGCCATGTCCCGGTTATGCACGATGGAATGTGCTGAGAAAAGCGATACCTTTAAATTGCGTATGCTGTTCGCCATCTTGTGCCATGATCTGGGCAAGGCAGTTACCACCACAAAAGACAGCGAAGGAAACATACGTGCTATAGGACATGAAAAAGCCGGGTTGGAACTGACGACATCATTGATGTACCGACTCATGGATGAACATGATTTCATTGCAAGTCTTCTGCCTTTGGTGGAACATCATCTTAAACCCTCTCAATTTTATGCCGGGGGTGCGAAAGCTTCTGCCATACGCAGGCTCGCCACGAAGGTAAATATAGAAGCACTTGTGTTGGTTGCCAAGGCAGACTTTCTTGGACGAACTACTACAGAGGCATGAAGCGGGGAATTTAAGGCAGGCGCGTGGCTGCTTGATGAAGCAGGTAAGTTGAAGGTGCGTACCTCTGCATTGGCACCTCTTGTCAAAGGAAGGGATCTTCTAGCAATAGGTCTTGCGCCTTCACCAAGATTCAAGGAGATCATAGATGAGGTGTATGCCCTGCAGATAGAGGGAAAGATACAGAGTAAAGAACAAGCACTCCGGTATATACAAAAGTATGCACACTAAAACGTCTTTATATCATGGCTGATGTCAAGACTTATTGGCAGATATTGAGTGTATTTAAAAGAGATATATCTTTAGGTTTATCAAGTGTTAATCATATGTAATCCTAGTATGTTACAATAGTCCATCAGCACCTCTCATGCCGCAATATGAGTGTCTGGGGTTAGTGGATGTGCCCATAATTATAAGGAGATTCTATGCCAGCTTACCATGTAGAGCGTTCGATTGTTATCCATAAACCCTTAAAAGAAATTCAGGACTCATTAAGAAATTTTAAGCAGTGGCCCAAGTGGTCACCCTGGTTGATCATGGAGCCGGATGCAGCGTTGACGTATTCGGACAGGCAGGGTCAGGTAGGTGCGAACTATGGTTGGTCAGGGGTATTGGTGGGTGCAGGGAGTATGGAGCTGACCCAGGTACAGGATGATGCCCTGAAGATGGGTCTACATTTTGTCAAACCATTCAAGTCCAAGGCTGATGTGGGTTTTACGTTGGAGAAAGTAGATGAGGGGACAAAGGTCACATGGTTTATGGATGGTCATTTGCCTTTTTTCATGTTCTGGATGACAGGCAAAATGAAAAAAATGATAGGCATGGACTATGAGCGTGGGCTCAATATGCTTAAAGAGTATCTGGAAACCGGTTCAGTATCATCATACGTTCATATAGAGGGCATATTGCCTCTTAGGGAACAGCACTATGTAGGCATACCCAGAACCTGTACCATCAAAGAGCTTGGTGAGGTGATGAAGCAGGATTTTGAAACACTTTACGATTTTATGGAACAACATGCTATCTCTACAGACAGGATCCCCTTTACCATATACGATACCTTTGACATCTTCAAAGGAAATGCAAGTTATGTGGCATGTATACCCCTGGAGGAGAATGTACCTTTAGATGACAGTTGGGTGCGCGGCACTGTAGAGGAAGGTGATGCGCTTAAGACAATGCATAAGGGCAGCTACCTGCACTTGGGAAATGGCTGGATGACGGCAATAAGTTATGCGCGCATGAAAAAGATAAAAACACGTAAACATCCTATGGGCTATGAGTTTTACCTCAATGACCCTGCCAATACACCTCCCCAAGAGTTGATCACAGAAATCTATATGCCCCTGAAATAAACAGATACAAGCTTCTAAGGGATCTTTGGTACAGGTATATCTTCTTGAAGTGAAGCATACCCCCGTCCTACTCTGGCAATACTTGAAAAGGCGATACGCATGTTGTCCTTATCCTGAATGATCGTATCATCCAGGTAAAGATATTTTACTTTGAGGATCACCGGAACCGTTTTGGAGCCTTCAAGTGCAACTTCTTGTAAATACTCACAGAAATAGGCTACTTTGATACCCTTGGGCATAGGTGGAAAATCGGCTATGAGGTCTTGCATTGGAATGTTGAAAACTTCTGCTTCACTTTGCGTGGCATCCAGGCTTTTAGAAGAAAAATGCATGGCTTCAAAATGACCTTCATCTACGATGCTGACAACACATTTTTTGTGTTCTCTCAGATTTCTCAGTGTGTCTTTGGGACTGCCGTCACTCTTGTGCCCAATCGACACCAAAAGGGTGGCGGGCTCTGAAGAGAGTGGGGTGAAATATGAAAACGGAGCGATATTCACTACCTCAGACTCTGTGCTTATCCATGCAATAGGTCTGGGTATCACGGTGCTGGACATCAGTACATATCGTTGTGAAGGATCTTTTTCTTTAAAGTCTATGAGCATAGGCATTCCTTTATTGTTTATGACAATTCTATTTATGGTATCATAGCAAGATAAAGGAGAAAAAATGAAATATATCATAACGTTAATCGCCTCACTGTCCTTACTTATGGCAGAGAATTTTACTTTGAGCAGTACATCATTGGCCGGACAATTAACCAAATCGGAAGAGTTTAATGGTTTTGGATGTAATGGCAGCAACCTGTCACCTGCCCTTTCCTGGAGTGGTGCTCCCAAGGGTACAAAAAGTTTTGCCTTGACACTCTATGACCCGGATGCGCCAAGCGGGAGCGGATGGTGGCACTGGCAAGTGGTCAACATTCCTGCAAATGTCAAAAAACTGGATGCAGGGACAGTCCCAAAAGGCGCACTGCAGATCATGAATGATTATGGGCAAATTGGATTTGGCGGGGCATGTCCTCCACAAGGAGACAAGGCGCATCAATATATCTTTACGGTCTATGCTTTGGATGTGGAAACCCTGCCTGTGGAGTCAGGCACCAATTCCCCAATTGTGGGTTATCATATCAATGCCCATACCATAGAAAAGGCAAGTATCATCTCTTACTACAGACGATAAATGTCCCTTAGACAAGTCGCTCTTTTTCGACTTTATGCATCAGATCTCTTACGCATCTGTCTATCATTCTGTAAGTGCTTCTGATGCGGTCGTCAAAGACATCAAAAAAGTAGGGGTCAGGTACATCTGCACCTTGATAATGGTCAAATTCACCTAGCAGATACACATCGGTAAAACCCATCATCTCCAAATCCTTTTTATTGTTTGCATCCATTGCTACGACATAGTCATAGGCCTGTTTGTCCATTCTTGTTATCTGTCTGGCGCGGTGCTTGGAGATGTCTATCTTGTTCATGAGTGCGATCACGCGGGAATCTTCACAAGGTGTCTCCCCTACATGGCTGTTGCCTGTACCTGCTGAATCTATCTCGTAGCCTAGTTTTCGTTTTTCATTGATATCTTTTGCGATCCCTTCTGCCAAAGGACTTCTACAGATATTTCCCAAACATACGAAAAGTATTTTTTTCATATTTTTCCTTCGATGATTTTTCAATCGAAACAATAACAGAAAATAGTCAAAAAATGTCAAGTTGCAAGAGGATGGTTAAGGCTGTAAGAATAGAAGGGGGTATGGGTTTCAGGGGG
The DNA here is from genome assembly GCA_964469685.1 of uncultured Sulfurovum sp. GTDB lineage: Bacteria > Campylobacterota > Campylobacteria > Campylobacterales > Sulfurovaceae > Sulfurovum. Next base: position 4,498 of record CAYXZY010000103.1, read on the forward strand.
GGTGTAGTTCCTGCAGTGCTACTGGTTTGCGACAGTGCTTATAAAGTCTTTGATACAGGTATCTATGATCGTATATACATTATAGATATCTCTTATGTCCTCATCAAAATCTTTTAAAAAATACGGATCAGGTATGTTGATACCACCATAGCCACCAAAATCTCCTAAAAGATGGACATTTTTAAAGCCCAGTGCCTGCAGATCTCTTACATTTTCATTGTCCATTGCTACCACGTGTTCAAACACTTCGGCATCATTTGTTTTGACCTGTCGGGCACGGATCTGCGAAATATCGATACCATTCAATGCGCTTATTTTCAGTGAGCTGCTGCAGGGCAGTTCGTTTTCATACCGGTTTATGGTACCTGCAGAGTCTATAGCAAGATCGAGGCTGCTCTCTTTGGCAATTTTTCTGGCAATGCCTTCCGCGATAGGACTTCGACAGATATTGGCACGGCAGACAAATAAAATATGTTTCAAGCGTTCCTCTTTACTGCGCAATACTTTTCTGAGGATGTAACTGTAGATGCAAAAGAATACCTATGTATAAGTGCTCCGCTCTAGATGTTACAAATTCACCATTGATTGCAGGTATGTTGAATGGTAGTATAGTAGAATATTGATTAAGTTTTCTCCATGTGCTTTATGAAAATTATGGGCAGTCTACATGCAAGCAAAGGTATGCTATCAGCTTAAAAGCCTTGTCTGGAAGGCATCCAAAAGTTCTGGGTTTGCCCATGCCATCCATCAGAAAAATGATACCCTTTATCACACATGTAAATCAATTTTTAGATATAATCAACACATTAAGTATGCAAATCATAAGGTTTAGGGATGAGAGATCAAAATACTTCGTTTGACAACGATTTAACGACAAATTATGTTTGTCTTAACGGTC
>CAYXZY010000104.1:0-5355 GCA_964469685.1 uncultured Sulfurovum sp.
AGGAGGGGCAGTCTTGTGTGGCAGTGGAGAGAAGGCAAGTTTATGGTACTGATAATTGCTATCTAGCATACATAATTTGTGCAGGGTAGAGTACATCGCAATGACTGCCAGGGAAAAGTACTGTTTATTGTGACCACGTAAGTATTTCTTCATAGCGCGAATTGTACCTTGTCAACCTTGTATTAAATTAAATCAAGTATAATCGCTTTAATCATTTACAGGAGCAAATATATATGGCAATAGAGACTATATCATCAACAGACGCATTTAAAGCATTGGTCGCAGAGGTGACTTCACAGGCAGGATACAAGGAGCCTATGGCATTTGGTATCGCACGTGTGGACAGAGGTCAAAAAAATGCAGAGAAGATCCTTCAGGCAAATTTCGGACTTATAAACTGGAAGGAAAATTTCGGATCTGCGGCAGTTTTCATCAAGGCGCTTCAAGAGGCTAAATGTACTGTAGATTTCTCCGGGTCTGAATTTGTAGCTACGATCAATGAAAATTTTGTTAACAATGCCATGGCAGCATTTGGTCCATACCTTGAAGAAGCCACAGGTGATGCCCATAAAAATGTACAGGTGATCAAAACATTGGCACATAAGGGTGATATCGGTAAAGATTTTAGAATTGTATTTTTATTTGAAGATGCCAACCCTCAGTCAGTCGAAGCAGTGTATCTGAAACTCTATGCACTTTCCCAGTCAAAAGCTGCACTAAGAACAGTCAACCTTAACGGTGCCTTTGGTGTGCTTACAAACGTGGCATGGGTAGGCAATACACCCTACGAACTTGACTACCTCAGAGAAAATGAGATCGAGATGAAACTAAGCGGTACGTATCCGGCGGTTGATGCGGTGGACAAGTTCCCTAGATACCTGCAGCACATCATCCCGGCAGACAACACACGTATACTTGAGTCGTCAAAAGTAAGAATGGGTGCACAGCTTGCAGCAGGAACAACCGTAATGCCGGGAGCATCATATATCAACTTTAATGCAGGAACATTGGGGCCTGTGATGGTTGAAGGACGTATCTCAAGCTCTGCTGTCGTTGGGGCTGGCTCAGACGTAGGTGGGGGAGCTAGTATCCTTGGTGTACTCAGTGGTACGGATGGCAATCCTATCAGTATCGGTGAAAACACACTTTTAGGTGCGAACTCTACATGTGGTATTCCTTTAGGCGATGCCTGTATTCTGGATGGTGGTCTGGCTATTTTCGCAGGTACCAAAGTAAAAATAGCCCCTGCTGAACTCGAGAAGATCAAAGCAGCCAATCCTGAAGCCAAGCTCGATACCAAAACTACATTCCGCGCAGACGAGTTGCAAGGGCTGAACGGTCTTCACTTTAGACAAGATTCTACAACCGGTGAAGTGATAGTAAGAAGAAGTACCAGAGAAGTGACATTAAATGAGGACCTTCACTAAGCCATGCGAGTAGACAAATGGCTCTCGGCAGTAAATGTAGTCAAACGCCGCACCATAGCTACAGATATGCTGAAGTCGGGGGTTGTTTTTATCAACGGTACCAAGGCAAAAGCTTCCAAAGATGTAAAGATAGGCGACAAGGTCACCATTGAGTATCTTAAGGGTGCAAAGCACTACGAAGTATTGCAGATACCTACTACCAAAACCATACCTAAGAGCCAAAAAGAAGCGTATGTGAAAGAGTTGTAGGGTGGATTTTCCACCAATGCATAAAAGGTGGATACATCCACCCTACGGAGGCAACCATGAATGTAAAAGAACAATTCGAAAAATTATTTAACAATGAAATGCCAACAGCAGAGGCACGTCAATTCCTTGTTGATCTGTATGAAAAAGGTGAGACAGGTGAAGACATCGCCGCTGCCGCTTCTGTGATGCGTGCACACTCCATCAAACTGCATCTCTCCCCTGAGCTTCTGGAGCGGGCCATTGACATTGTAGGCACAGGAGGAGACAAGAGCGGCAGTTTTAACATCTCAACGACCACCTCATTGCTGCTTGCCTCTATGGGGCGTGTGGTCGCCAAACATGGAAACAGGAGCATCACTTCAAATTCAGGTTCTACAGATGTTTTAGAAGCGTTAGGTATCAATCTGGACTTGAGTATAGACAACAAGATCAAAATGCTTGAAGAAACAGGCTTTTGTTTTTTTCCTGCAACCGATCATCATCCGGCAATGAAGCACATCATGCCAATACGCAAGTCCATTGAACACAGAACGATCTTTAATCTTCTCGGCCCGCTAACCAACCCTGCTGGGGCAAAGAAGTACCTGTTGGGTGTTTTTGATCCCTCTTATGTCAAAGTGATGGCTGATGCACTGTTAAATCTTGACACCACAAGAGCCTTTGTCGTCTCCAGCCAGGATGGCATGGATGAGATAGGTTTGGCATGCAATACTTCATTTGCCTATGTGGAATCAGGACGTATCAGTGAGGGTGAGATAAACCCGGAGAGCTTTGGGTTTGACCTTGCTCCCAAAGAGGCCATCCAGGGTGGGGATGCGGCATTTAACGCCCAGATCACCAGGAACATCTTCTCCGGTGAGGAAAGCGGTGCAAAAAGGGACATTGTGGTACTCAATGCGGCTTTTGCACTGTTTGTCGACGGCAATGTAAGAGACATCCAGGAGGCCATAGAGATGGTAGAAGCGCAGCTTGACTCAGGCAGGAGCAGAGAGCACCTCCGTGTCATGGCTGATTTGAGTCAAAAATTAAAATAATGTAGGTCGGGTTGCCCTCATCCCGACAAATATTTAAACAATTTTGGATATTTTGGTATGCAAGTTATTGTCGGGATAAGGACAACCCCGACCTACGGAGAAGAAATGGAAATTACAGCATCACTCAGTGAATTACATAAAGTTGTTGATCATCTCAATGACACACTTCCTAAAAATGCTATTGTTTTTCTTCGTGGTGACCTGGCTGCGGGGAAAACCACGCTTACACAAGCTATTGCCAAAGCACAAGGCATCGCAAGCGAGGTGACCTCCCCGACATTCTCTTTGCAGCAGTGTTACCGTGGTGAGGAGGGTCATGACCTTTACCATTATGATCTTTACAGGTTGGAGCATGAAGCATTTATGCAGATGGGACTCTTTGAAGAGTTTGAGAAGTCCGGTTGGCATATGGTAGAGTGGGGAAGTGATGCGCTTAAAGCCTTTTTAGAGAGCGTTGGCTATAATGTTGTCACTATAGACATCAGCCCCAATAACAATAGTAGAACATACAGGATAGACGCATAACATGCATACACTTGAAGCCAAAAACCTTGCCAAGACCATCAAGAAGACCCAGATCGTCCATGATATTTCTCTTATGGTGAAGTCCAAAGAGATCGTAGGACTCCTGGGTCCAAACGGGGCAGGGAAAACCACATCGTTTTATATGGTCTGCGGGCTTACGCATGCGACACACGGAGAGGTGCATTTGGATGGCATTGATGTGACAAAACTCCCTTTGAGCTCACGTGCACAGATGGGCATAGGGTATCTGCCCCAGGAGTCCAGTATCTTCAAAGACCTGACTGTGGAAGAAAATCTGCGTATTGCCGCAGAGGCACTCAAGATCCCTGAGGATGTGATGCAGCCACGAATAGAGAAGCTATTGGAGATCTTCAATATCGAACCCATACGTTCCAGACTCGGTATACGTCTCAGTGGTGGGGAGAGAAGAAGGGTCGAGATTGCAAGAGCATTGGTGGGCGAACCAAAGTTCCTGCTGCTTGATGAGCCATTTGCAGGTGTTGACCCTATTGCTGTGATAGACATACAGAACATCATTAAACAGCTGGTTGAGCTGGACATGGGCATACTCATCACAGACCATAACGTCCGTGAAACACTGGGAATATGCGACAGAGCCTATGTGATGAGATCGGGTGAGATGTTGGCCACCGGCACAAGTGATGAGATCAAAAATGATGAGAATGTGCGCAAGTACTATTTGGGTGAAAACTTTACATTTTAATGCCACAGGAAGTCACATGAGCAAAGCACATTTCACTACGCCCATGCTGTGTTCACTTCAGCAGTATGCCCACACACTCAGGTGTGTTCAGCATTGATGACCCAAAAAGAGATAAAAGCACTTTTAGAGAAGGAAGTGTTGACAAGAAATACTATGTTAGAGATCTCGGAAGAGAAGCCTGACCCTTTATTGGTCGCTCAAAAGTACCATGATGAGACCATTGCTTTAATATGTGCACTTTTTGCCTATGGCAATGCCGGTCAGATCGTGAAGTTCCTGGCATCATTGGATTTTTCCCTTCTTGATGCAAGTGATGATAAGATACAGCACACACTTTCATCTCACTATTATCGTTTCCAAAATGCAGACGATGTCTCTGCACTCTTTATGGCACTCAAAAGACTCAAAGAGATTGATAGTATTGAAAATATCTTTTATGAAGGGTATAAAAAAGAGGCAAATGTTTTAGAAGGGTTATGGAGCTTGATTGAAACTTTGAAAAAAGCATATCCTCACAACAGCAGAGGATATGCTTTTCTCGTGGGTTCAGTACCTCAAAAACCAAGTGGCATGGGGACCTACAAACGTTACATGATGTATCTGCGTTGGATGGTACGTAAAGATGCTTTAGATCTGGGGTTATGGTCAAAGATAGACAAAAAAGATCTCATTTTACCTCTTGATACCCATACCTTTAAAGTCTCTCAGCGTTTAGGATTACTCAAACGTAAAACCTACGACATGAAAGCAGCCATAGAGGTCACACAGAGACTACGAAAATTTGATAAAAGTGACCCAATAAAATATGATTTTGCTCTCTATCGGCTTGGCCAGGAAAAACTACAATAAACCTTCGTCTATATTTAGGGGTGCCCTTAAGTAGAAATAAGGTATAATCCCGACAATATTTAAAAAAACGAGGATCACTTATGGAAGGTATTTTTACTTATCTTGGCGCGATATTTGGACATGGGCAGATGTTATTTGTATCTCATCTGGTTTTAACATCAATCATCATTCTTCTTATTGCAAAAATGGCTACAAAAAGTTTGAGGGCAGTTCCAAATGGTACACAAAACGTCATGGAAGCATTCCTGGGCGGTGTGATCGCCATGGGTAAAGATGTGGTTGGAGAAGAGAATGCACGTAAGTACCTGCCGCTTGTTGCAACCATCGGTCTTTTTGTGCTTATCAACAACCTTATCGGTATTATCCCCGGGTTTGAATCACCCACTTCAAACATCAACGTGACATTGACCTTGGCGTTGATCGTATTTGTGTACTACAACTTTGAAGGTATCAAAAAACAAGGTGCATTTACATACTTTAAAAACTTTGTTCACCTTGGTGAGATGAACCCTGTTGCGAAGTTCCTCATGTCACTATTGATGTACCC
>CAYXZY010000105.1:0-5296 GCA_964469685.1 uncultured Sulfurovum sp.
GGGGAATGATGTAACAGAATGTACGGGGAGTATTTCCAGTTCTATTACCGATGAAGGGCTTGCCAGCCGTTACCATACGCAGTGTGATCCTAGGCTGAATGCTTCTCAGGCCTTGGAGCTTGCATTTATGCTTTCAGATACGATCAGGGAATCCTGATCGCTAAAGATACAATAGAATGCTCTGTTGGAGCTTCTATTGTATTCTGAACCAGTTTGCACCATTTTTGTAAAGATAGTCTAGCCTCATATGATGTATATCCAAAATACTTTTTACAATATATAACCCCAGCCCCAACCCTTTTTTAGAGGTATGGAACGGCTCAAAATAGTGTGCTAGGGGTTCTTCCAGTTTATCTCCATGGTTCATGATCTCCAATCCCTGTTTTGAAATCACAATGGTGATGTGCTTGTCTGTACTGTATTTGATGGCATTGTCAAGCAGGTTTTTCACTACCAGTGTAAAGAGCTCAAAATCCACAGTGACCTCATAGTCCTCTTCAATGATTGTTTCTATAAGACGTTTTGGATTTTCTATCATAAGCAGATCGATACTTGCTTCTACCAAGTCTGTCATCTTATAGGGTTTGAGTGTGAGTTCAAAATTTTTAGAAGTGATCTTTTCTATTTTGGCAAATTCATCAATGAGCAGGTTGAGCCTTTCAAAAATACTGTGCATACGCAGTTTACTTTTTTCATCCGGTAACATTTCTGCTATGAGTCTTCCCTTGGCAATGGGTGTCTTAAGTTCATGCATGATCGCCCGTAAAAAGAGTTGACGTGAGTGCAGGAGTTCCCGTATCATGGTCACTGCATGATCAAACTCATTGGCCACTTCAGCAATCTCATCTTCTTTGTCACTTTTACAGTCTATCTCCAGGTCTCCTTGTGAAAATTTCTGTATCTGGTTTTTGAGCTTTGCAAGGGGCTGCAGACTCTTCATGATCCATAGATATAAGAGTATGATCAATATGAACACCGTCGAGAAGACGAGTACCCGGGCTAGAGGGAATTTAGGTTTATTTTTGTTCTCAAGAATGAGTTTAAAACGGTCATTGTTGATAATGATGATACGTTTGAGATGTATCACATCGACTGCATAGCGCTTGAACTCCCCTTTTTCTTTAAAAAAACGTTCAATTTGAAATACCTGTCCCTTGTCTGTAATGAGTGAGACATTCTGTGATTCAAGGTAGGCTTCATCTATCTTTCCGTATTTGAGAAAATAGCTGTAAAGATAGTGGGCAATGGCCCTCTCTTGTGCAGCATTGTGCTCTTCCATTTTGTTACGGTCATATTTGACTGAAAAAACAAATACGATACCAAGCAAGACAATCGTCACAAAGAAGACAAGTCTGATCTTGCTGCGAAGAGAAGTGATCATTAGACCAACTTGTACCCAACACCACGTACAGCCTGTATACGTTTGGCATCTTCAGGGTTTTCTTCTCCCAGTTTGGAACGAATTTTGGAGATGATGACATCCAGACTTTTGCCCTGAGAGTCTATGCTCATGGTTGCAGAAGTATTGATGATCTGTTCTCGGGACTGTGTGATACCCTGATGTTGTACAAGCAACGAGAGGACTTCAAATTCAGCGGGTGTCAGGACCAGAGCTTTGCCTTTGAAGTAAATCGTGTCACCTTTGATCTCAAAATCACTTTGGGGTATAGTACTCTCGGATTTATGTGATTTTGAGTATCGGCGAAGCAAAGAGGTGATACGTGCATACATCTCTTTGGGGTCATAGGGCTTAGGGAGGTAGTCATCTGCCCCGATCTCAAAACCGGCGACCTTGTCCTGAATGTCAGAACGTGCTGAGGAGATAATGACGGGTATGTCATATTTGCGTACCACTTCTTCGCAGACTTCTAGTCCGTCCATGCCCGGAAGCGTGAGGTCAAGTATGAGTAGATCATATTTTTTAACCCCTGCACTCAGCCCCAAATAGGGGTCTTCAAAATTAGTGACTTTGATATCATACTGTGCAAGATACTCTGTCAAAAGCTCCGCAAATTCCGGATCATCTTCTATCATTAATATATTTATCATTGTTTACCTTGTTTCTAATACATCCTATTGTAATGGGTAAAGGTTAATTGATGACAAATAGGGTCATTCAAAACCTTGTGCAGGCAGTTCCAGTTTTTCCCACTCAAGTTTTCCCCACTCCTGCAGGTTCTTTTGCAGTGAATCCAAAGTTTTGTCTTTATGGCAGGCAAAACAGGCATTGGTCTGAGGTGGCATACCATAGGCTTTTGTCTGCGCAGGGTAGGTAAAGCTGAAGAGATGCGAACGTACAGTATAGGGTGACTTCCCGGTATGCTTGGCGGTTTTTGGCATATGACACTCTATGCATGATGACCCGTTGGAGTCTGCCTTGTGATGGGTATGCTGCTCCAGTGTGTCCTGATGTGGCCCTATGATGGATCCAAAAGAGTGACATTTCATACAGGCATCATTGCCTTCTGGTTTTTGTGCGGTATTGCTCAGGGTATGCGGATTATGACAGTTGATACAGGTGATACCATGCTTGTACATACGATCATGAATATACTCATTGCCCTGTGTTCTGTTTTTCTTTGCCGCACCATTGGCCCAGAACTCTTTACTTTCAACACCTTTGGAGAAAGGAGCTGGCAGTTTATATGAGATAAGGGGTCTGCCCGGTTCATACCCGTGAGGATAGTCTTTGGCATCCATCCACAAGTCTTTCACCTGCAAGTGCTGTGTCTGCATACGTTTATCCCTGTTTCTCATATGGCATTGAAAGCAGACCTCGTTGGTACGTATGGGGTCAGAAAGTGAAGCCTTGAAGATGGCATTGTCCGGATTGCTGGAGTGATCACTTCCGGGACCATGACATGATTCACATGAGATAGAAGGCTCTACACGTGTGCCTGTGGACATAAACCCTGTAAAGTGACATCCATCACAGGTATGTGAGCTGGGAAATTCTTTATTGTTGTGCGGATAGGCATCTTTATACCAGTATTTATAAGGCTTGTACCCCTGCCACTTTTTGGTTTCTGCATTCCATTGATAGTTTCCGAGTCTAAAGTCTTCTTTGCCATTGATAGTAGCAGGAATCATGTAGCGCTGTTTAAATTTGGAACCAATGGTGTACACTGCTTGAGCCAGCGTAAAGTCCGCATCTTTTGGAAGGGTTGAGAAGTCAGCTATGACCACATCCGGGTCGGCTTTGATATCTTGGATCATTTTGGAGTGCATAGAATTTTTCCATGCATGAGACTCTTCTTTATGGCACTCTGTACACTTTGCAGATCCTACAAAATGGCTCTTCTTTTGTGCTTTTGGCTGCAGATCGACATTAAGACCTGCACGTGTCTTGGTCAGCTGGGTATAGTAAGGCGTGATCTTGGGCAGGTTGAGCCAGATGACCGTGGCGAGGATAAGTGCCATCAGCAAGAACAGTGCTAAAATCTTTTTCATAAGAGGAATGCCCTTTTCATCATAGGTTCAATCTCATCAAAGGTATAGGCATGCTCTGTAAAATACTCAAAGGCGATGATCCCCTGATAGAGCAACATATCTGAACCGTCTTTTGTAGGTTTTTGGTAACTTTTGGCAAGTTTCAAAAAGGCTGTCTCTTTCCCGTAGATGACATCTACACAGGCTTTGGCATTAGGTATCACAGTATCCAGTATCTCTTTTGGAGCGGGAAGGGAGTCATCTTCTAAGCCAGCAGAAGTCATATTGATGACAAGGTCATAGGCTTTAGGGGTAAAGGTATCAAAAGTATAGGTCTCAAAACCGTTTTCTTTGTATTTCTCTAAGCGACCTTCACTTCTATTGAGTAATGTTACTTCATAGCCTTCATCTTTTAAAATACTTGAGGTTGACTGTGCGGTGCCTCCTGCACCGAGGAATAAGATGTGCTTCACATCTTTAAAAGTTGCAATAGCCTTCAGGAACCCAGGAGCATCGGTGTTGTACCCATAGAGCTTTCCCTCTTTGTTTACAATGGTATTGACCGCACCGACTTTTTGAGCGAAGGGGTCGAGCACATCACAGGCCTTATAGGCATGTTCCTTGTGTGGAACAGTGACATTCACCCCTTTGAGACCCAGGTCGAAAAATCTCTCTTTGAGTTTGGAGCCCTCTTCAAGTAAATAGCGTGTATAGCAGGCATCATAGCCCAAAGCCTGAAAGGTCAGATTGTGCATAAGCGGAGATTTGGAGTGTGACACCGGATTACCGAAGATAGCGAAAAGTTTTTTCATAGCAGTGTATATCTTGGCATCTTTTAGAGGTTCTCCATCTCTTTGAGTGTTGAAAGCAATGCTTGCAGTTTGTTCTTGACTTCCAGGTATTCCAGTTCCGGTTTGGAGTCTGCGACCACGCCGGCACCAGCTTGCAGGGTGATGCTGTCAGGTTTGATGAGTGAAGTACGTATGGCAATGGCAGAGTCCATATTTCCATTAAAGGAGAAATATCCGACAGACCCTGAGTAGAACCCACGTTTAAGACCTTCATATTTGGCGATGAGTTTCATCGCTTCTATCTTTGGTGCACCTGTCATGGTGCCTGCGGTAAAGGTGGCTGCGAAAAGATCGAACATGTCTTTGCCTGCATCGATCTGTGCTTCAACATCTGAGACCATATGCATCACGTGGGAGTATTTCTCCACACGCATCATATCTGTCACTTTTACAGTACCGGTCTTGGCTACACGCCCGACATCATTTCTTCCCAGGTCAACAAGCATGAGGTGCTCTGCACACTCTTTGGGGTCATCAAGCATCTCTTGTTCAAGTTCCTTGTCACGAGCGGCATTCTTGCCACGCTTACGTGTACCTGCAATGGGACGAAGCAGTATCTCACCTTCGGTGAGGCGAACCATGACCTCCGGACTTGAGCCACAGATGGAAAAATCTTCATAGTCAAGAAGGAAAAGGTAAGGAGAAGGATTTTTCGAACGCAATACACGGTAAAACGAAAGAGGATCCACTTTTCCTTTTTGCGTATAGCGGTTTGCAAGGAGAATCTGGAAGATGTCACCGGAGCGGATATTCTCTTTTGACTCATCCACCAATGTCTTAAAGCGTTCCTCATCAATACTGAAAGAGCCTTCACCTTCAAGTTCTACAGGCTTAAGCGGCATAGGGGTACAGGTGCTGTTGAGGATGTTTTCTATCTGAAGCATACCCTCTGCTTTGCTTTCATCGTTGAGTATAAGGGTGAGTTTGGCAGATTTATGAGAATAGGCAAGTATAATCGAAGGGCGTACCAGATCAAGATCGGGTGTATCAAGCGGATCAAGCAGGTCATCCATGCT
>CAYXZY010000106.1:0-5256 GCA_964469685.1 uncultured Sulfurovum sp.
AGAGGGTATTTGCGGTGCATCTCAAACCGTTAAAACCCGACCTTTCATTGAAACTGGGTATTCCTGCTATAGGCGTGGTTTCGCTTGACGGCGAAGGGCTTCCTGCTTCATTGGATGACATACCGGTGTTGTGAAACAGTATGTCTATTTTTGAAGCAAAAAATATCACTGTCTCCTACAAGCACACTACAGGTATCAAAAATGCTTCATTGCATGTTGGCAGCGGTGAGATCATCGGCTTTATCGGTGCGGACGGTGCGGGCAAAAGCTCGCTGATGCATGCCATCGCCGGGGTGATAGGCTTTGAAGGTGAGATCGTGTACCAAAACATGGTGTATCATTCTCCCAAAGAATCAGAAAAGATCAAGCCTTTTATGGGGTTGATGCCACAGGGTATTGGATTGGTGCTTTATGAGACTTTAACCGTAGGCGAACACTTGCAGTTCTTTGCGGATATCAGGAACCTTAAGCAGGATAGTGCATTTAAAGCCTACCGGCAAAAGCTCTTGCATATGGCAGGGTTGAGTGATTTTGTAGACCGTGAAGCCGGAAAGCTGAGTGGAGGTATGATGCAAAAACTCTCTCTCATCTGTACCTTGCTGCATCGTCCAAAACTCTTGATACTTGATGAGCCGACAACAGGTGTTGATCCTTTGAGTCGCATGGAGCTTTGGGAGATACTCGATGCTATCAGAAAAGAAGAAGGAACCATCATCCTGGTCAGCACGGCATATATGCAGGAAGCTGCCAAAATGGACCGGGTACTGCTTTTTGATGAAGGCGAGGTCATCGCTAGAGGAACCACGGCTGAACTCATTGACTCCATCAGAGAGTATGTCTATGAAAAAGTGCCGTGTCCTACTGAAGAATGTCTCACTTTTGATGGCAGAACCTACACACTGAAGGCGCTGGATGCCCCGCATGCCCAACCCACACTTGAAGGACTCTTTTTTGCCAATGCCCTGCAAAAACATAAAGAACTTCCAAAAATAAAGATGCTTCAAAGGAGCCAAAAGGCCGATCTGCCCGACATAGTGATGGAAGCCAAAGGCATTAGTAAGTATTTTGGAGATTTTGTTGCCAATGATCATGTAGATATGCAGCTGAATCGTGGTGAAATACTGGGACTTCTGGGTGCAAACGGCGCAGGCAAAACGACCTTTATCAAAATGCTTCTGGGACTTTACCCCATAGACGAAGGAGAGTTGAACCTTCTTGGCAAAGCCATAAGAAACGGGAAAGACCGTCAGGCGCTTAAATCGAAAATTGGCTATGTCAGTCAGCATTTTGCGCTGTATAAAGATATGACGGTCAGAGAGAACCTTCTCTATTTTGCCAATATGCACAAGATACCTTTGGCTACGGCTCTTGAGCGTATTGACCGTTATGCTAAAGAACTTGGATTTGACAGGCACATGGATGCACTTCCCACCTCGCTTCCTCTGGGTGTTAACCAGCGTTTTTCCATCGCAGCAGCATTGCTACACGAGCCGGTCATCCTTTTTCTGGATGAACCTACATCAGGGGTCGATACCATTGCCAGGGCACAGTTCTGGGAGATACTTAAAAAGCTTAAAGATGAGTGGAGTATCTCTATTTTGATCACGACGCACTATATGAGCGAGGCAGAGTACTGTGACAGGGTCGTGCTGCTTAAACAGGGCAGGAAGATCGCAGATGATACGCTGAAAAATCTGTATGATGCACACCCGGATGCAAAAACATTTGAAGACATTTTCATGGCCTACTACAGGAGCCGATCATGAAAATGAAAACCATCAAAGCCTATATACTCAAAGAGTTCACAGAGCTGATACGTTCACGATTGATCGTGATGGTCTATCTGATGCCCACAATGGTTGTACTTCTTTTTGGGTTTGGGATCCGTATGGATGTCAGTCATGCCAGACTTCTCATTATAGACCATGACCTGAGCAAATACTCTCAAATGCTTACTGCAAAATTTGAACATACCAAATATTTTAATGCCACGGTCACACACATGAGCGAAAAAGAGGCCCTTCATTCCATTAAACAGGCAAAAACGGATGCCATACTTATTATCCCCAGTTCTTTTGAAAAGCGACTGCTGCATGGGCAAAAAAGTGAGATCGGTGTATTTGTAGATGCGGCATTCCCTACCAGGGCAACGACCATAGAGGGCTACATTCAAGGTACGGTGCTGGATGCAGCATCGGAGGTGGCAGCGAAAACAGGCAGGGCACAAAAAGGGATGATCACCCTGAATCAGCGTACACTTTTCAATCAGGCGATGCGTGATGAAGATGCCATCGTTCCAGGGCTCATAGGCCTGGTACTTCTGGTGGCTCCTGCCATTCTGGCAGCACTGCTGATAGTCAAAGAGAAAGAAAAAGGCACCATTTTCAATTTCTATGCCTCCCCGTTAAGCAAAGGAGAATTTCTCTTTGCCAAACTGCTGCCAGTCTTTTTGCTGCACTCACTCAATATTTTCATTCTGTTTCTGTGGGCGGTCTATCTTTTTGAAGTGCCTTTTAGGGGAAGTTTCCTGCTTTATTGGCTTGTCAGTGAACTCTATATCCTCATCAGTCTGTCTATCGGTTTGCTCATCTCGGTGATCACTAAAAAACAGATCGTAGCAGTTGTACTGACGGTCACAGTCACCATACTACCGGGCTTCCTCTACTCAGGTATGCTTATGCCCATCTCTTCTATGGAGGGAGAATCCTACATTGAAGCGCATATGTTCCCGGTGATGTACTACAACCATATTCTTTATGATACTTTTCTGATAGGGCAGGGGCTCTCTTCTGAGAAGATTCTGCTTTATATCGTGATCTTGTTTGCTTTTTTGGTCTTTTTATTCAGTGTAGGCAGGTTGCTTTTGAAAAAGGAGATGCGATGATCCATACCTTTTTGAATGTGCTTAGCAAAGAACTTCTCAGTTTTTTACGTTCGGTAATGCTGGTGGTTGTGGTACTGTACTCCTTTACACTGGACATCTATGTCGCAGGCTCAGGGATACAGATAAAGCCGCGTAATGTCGTGGTAGGGTATGTAGATGAAACGGGTGGCGGCATCAGCCAGAAGATACTGACAAGACTGCACAAACCCGAATTCAGACCTGCCATAAAGTTTCTCTCACAAAAGGCACTCTCCCAGGCGATCTTCAACAAAGAAGTGATGGTCGGGATAGTGTTCGATGCAGATTTTGAAAAACAGTACAGAAAAGGGGAAACAGCGCAGCTCAATCTCCTGCTTGATGCAACCGCTGCTTCCCAGAGTCTGACCACACTGGTGTACCTGCAGAACATTCTCTTTGATTTTCAGTCGATGGATCTGCCGCTACAGATAAAATCGCATAAGCTCTTCAATGAAAATGCGGATAACCACTCCTTTATGGCGTTGAGTGAACTGCTTTCTGTGATCACCATGCTGGTGATCATACTTACCGCGATCGTATTTGTAAAGGAAAAAGAAGAGGGTACCTGGGACATTATGCTGCTGATGCCCGTTGATCCCAAGATCATCATCTTGGCAAAAAGTATGTCTCAGGTACTTGTGGTCATTGCGGGCGTGGTCATTGCTTTGGGTTTTGTACTTCTGGGTGCATTCAATATGCCTCTGAACGGATCGTTCTGGGCATTTATGCTTTTGACTTTCCTGTATGCCTTTTCCAGTGCGGGCATAGGTCTTTTTGTTGCGGCAGTGTCTAAGAATACCATGCAGGTAGCACAGCTCTCCATCATTATCATGATGCCGCTCATCTTTCTTAGCGGCGCATGGACACCGGTCTATGCCATGCATCCTGTGTTTCAGACACTTTCACTTTTTTCACCGTTACGCTATTATATTGAAGGAAGTGAGAGCATCTTTTACAGGGGTACGGCATTTGTCGATCTTTTACCGTATTTTTCCGGTGTATTGATACTTGGCGCTTTGTTATACTGGTACGGATTTAGGAAGATAGGAAAGTTGTTTTAAAATGGAAGGATATCAATGAGCGAACATAAACAAACCGTATCACTGGTACTTGGAAGCGGAGGGGCTAGAGGGTATGCAACTGAAATCATCATCAACATCCCCAATGATGCCTGTGGATTTTATGAGTTCAACAGAGCCTACGAGATGATAGAACTGGGAAGAATGATCGCAAAGGAGTCTATAACAGAATGAAACGTATAGATAAAAATGTAGTGATGTTGGGATGGGTCAGTTTTTTTACTGACATGGCATCAGCGATGATCAATCCGATCCTGCCCATTTTTGTGGTCATTGTATTGCATGAGGGGATGGACAAGTTGGGGCTTATCGTAGCCATTGCGACGTTTGTTTCCTACGCATTGCGTTTGGTTTCGGGTTACATTTCAGACCGCTACGGGATCGTCAAACCGCTTGTAGTCGGAGGCTATGCGCTTTCTGCATTGAGCAAACCTCTCATTGGTCTAACACATGGCTATAAAAGCATAGCAGGTCTCAGTGCACTTGAAAGGCTGGGCAAAGGGCTGCGTTCAGCACCTAAAGATCTTATGATATCGCGTTACAGCAAAGCCAATGCATCCGGAAGGACCTTTGGGTTTCATAAAACAATGGACATCGCCGGTGAACTTGCCGGAGCGCTGATACTCTTTGGGCTGTTGTGGCATTATGGACAGAGTGAAACAGTCATACGCAACATATTTTATGTGACGCTTATTCCCGGGCTTGCGGGGCTTGTGCTGGTTTGGTTCTTTGTGCAGGATATCCCCAAAGAAAAACGTGAAAAAAAGCAGACTTTTTTGTTGACTGCCAATGACAAACAGACCATTGCTTCGCTACTCTTTTATTTTATCTTTTTACTTTTTGTGTTCAGCTCGGCTTTTTTTACCATGCAGGCTAAAACTGTGGGTATCGCCACTGCAGTCATTCCTCTGCTTTTTGTGGTATTTTCAGGGGTGCAGACACTCAGTAGTTATTATCTGGGGGTACTTGTGGACCGGTTTGGGGTCAGACGCGTATTGGCTTTTGCCTATGCCTGTGGTACCGCTTCACAGGCGTTACTGTACCTGCAGACACCATTGTATACATGGATAGCCTATGCATTGCTGGGCTTGTTCACCGTGGCCTCTCTCAATGCCAACAGAGCATACATATCGCAACGTGCAGACAACAAAGGTTCTGTGTATGGTGTATTTTATGCGGGAGTGGCACTCTTTGGTGCTCTGGGTGCGTATATCAGCGGGTTGATCTGGGAGCATTTTGGTTTTGATGCTGCCTTGCTTTATGCATTGCTGGGCA
>CAYXZY010000107.1:0-2161 GCA_964469685.1 uncultured Sulfurovum sp.
TCCTGAATAGGCTTAATGCTTCTTGTTATTTACTGTGTGAAGCAATGTGTCATAATTTCTATAAAAAAAGAAATTGATCAATGCCCCTATGAGAGCAGCCAGTATATCTTTATGTGCATCCCAGACATCTCCTTGTGTACCTAAAAATGCAATACCAAGCTCGGGATGGAGAACGACAACAGCAAGCCACTCAAGCAATTCATAAAGCGTAGAGATACTTACGACAACAGTGAAAGTAAAGAAGAGTGCTTTTTTTACCGACCGTATACCCGGCATGAGCATCTCGAAGAGTATTCTGAACAACAGTAAACCAAAAGCAAAGTGCACCAGCCTGTCATAATGGTTGCGTTCAAAACCAAAAAATGATGTAATGCTATTGAAATACTCCATTTCCGCGTAGGTATAGTGTGCTCCCAGTGAATGCATGGAGGCAAAGATCAGCAGCAAAAGCAAGCCTGTAAGTGTATAGTGATGCTTACTGTCCATATAAACGATCAAAGGAAAGATGAGAAATACCAACACATTCTCTACCAGCCAGTCATCAGCATATTTGGGGTCTATCGCCGTGATGATCCAGATTGCCACATAGACAGCATAGACTAAAATATGGGATTTTGGCATGAAGTCTCCTTGAATGTGGTATTATACTAAATATCCACTATAATCTGACAGGCGTAATCAGAGCACTATGAGATGACTGAAAGTGCGTAGATCATGATATGCTGCTTACATAAACAAAACGAACAGGGACAAAACGAACAGGCATAGTCCCAAAAAGGAGTCTCCATGTTAGCCATCTCAAACAATGTTTCTTTGGATGAAAATGAGATAACCTTTGAAGCCATCCGTGCACAGGGCTCCGGAGGACAGAAGGTCAACAAAACTTCAGTGGCGATCCATCTGCGTTTTGACATAGAGGCATCATCACTCCCTGAGTATTACAAAGAGCGGCTTCTGGCACTGAAAGACAAGCGCATTACCAAAGAGGGTATCATCGTCATCAAGTCACAGCAGCATCGTAGCCAAGAGAAAAACAGAGAGGAAGCCATACAGCGTTTGCTGGCACTTATCAAAAGTGTGAATGCCGTGCAAAAAAAGCGCATACCGACCAAGCCGACAAAAGGTTCGGTCAATAAACGTTTGTATGCAAAAAAGAAACATGCAGGTAAAAAACGTCTACGCGGCAAAGTAAGCGAAGAGTAGGGCTTTTTCTAGACGTCTATACCATGTTCTTCTTTGCAGGCGAGTTTCAGACAGTTCTGAGGCACTTCACCCTGTATAAACTGTTCCATATTCTCCAGGGATATCTGCAAGATCCTTTGCAGGGCTTCAGCAGTATAGTATGCCATGTGGGGTGTATGAAGGATGTTGTTTTTACCCATAAGTGAGGTGTCGCTGTCGATGTCGCAGGCTATGGTATTGGGTAGTGTATGGTACAGGGAAGACTGCATAATGTCCTTTCTGGCTATATTGACGATGATGCAGGATGCTTTGAGAAGTTGGCTGTTCTCGGTGTTGATCAGCTTGACGGTTTTAGGTGTCAGCGGAACAGCAAGCATGAGAAAGTCCGCATTTTTCAAGACCTCTTCAAGTGCAACAAAGTGTATGCCCAGAGTTTTGTATTCGGGTTTTTGGGTTCTGGAGTATCCGAGAATATGCATGCCAAATCCTTTGGCAATGGAAGCCATATGCAAACCTATGGTACCCAACCCGACGATACCCATCGTTTTTCCGTAGAGTTCTACACCTTTGAGATCCAGGTAGTCATCATTGCCTTCTTTGTTTCTTTGCAGTGCGATGTAGGTCTTGCGGGTAGCATTAAGCAGCAGGGAGAAGGCAAATTCCGCGACTGCGGGCCCTGCATATCCTGCAACATTGCTCACTGTGATCTTTCGTTCGTAAAGCTGGGGGCATTTAAGATGATCATACCCTGTAGAGCGTGTCTGCACATACCTAAGCTTAGGCAGTTTTTCAAGAATGTCGTCACTCATGTGAGAATGTACGAACACGGAAATGATCTCATATGCTTCACTTTGTGTTAAAGATTCTTGGACAGTGCCTTCAAAAAAGAAGAGTGTATGCGATGTTAAATGTGCTTCAAAAAATGCTTTTTCTTCGTTTTTGCACTCATAAAATGCGATTTGCATACGGTCTCCTTTTT
>CAYXZY010000107.1:2261-5247 GCA_964469685.1 uncultured Sulfurovum sp.
GCTTTTTCTTCGTTTTTGCACTCATAAAATGCGATTTGCATACGGTCTCCTTTTTTGTGGTACTGTTGTCTATGGCATTGCTTCTGTGAACGTCGTGCTGGTAAGATTCATCACTGTAATGCCGGTATAAGAGCTAATATGCCTTCATAACACGCTTTTAATGGCAGCACTTATAGACATTTTACACTTTTTATGCAGGGATGTAAAGTTGCTTTATTGTGATTTTTGCTGTAAACTATAGCTATCTATATACAAAGGATCAGCAATGAAAAAGGTTGAAAGAATCGTTGTAGGCTTGGACATTTTTGCCAAATCAAGAAATGTACTGAAAAGAGCGCTTCTTATAGCAAACAGAACAAAAGCTGAATTATTTGTGATACATGTAGTGCAGATACCCTGGCTTTCTTTACCCAGTTATTTCGGATCTAAAGATATTGAGGTTGATACTCAGGGCATCATACAGAAGATAGACAAGCAGATAAAGAAACTCGGAAAAGATATGGATGTCCATCATACGGTCTTTGTCAAAGAGGGCGACACCGCTGATATTATAGAATATGAATCTAAACTACTCAAGGCAGATCTTATCATCATGGGTGTGAACTCCGGAGGAAAAGGAAAAATGCTTGGTACAACAGTCGAAAAGGTCGCCCACCAGTGCCATATTCCTGTCTTGATCGTAAAGAGACCGGTAAAAGGGGTCTATAAAAATATCGTTGCACCCACAGACTTTCTGGAACAGTCTAAAGCCAGCATTGCTTTTGCCAAAAATGTATTTCCGCAAGCAAAAATAAAGCCTGTACACAGTCTTGAACAGGTCTTTATAGACGGGCCGTATCTGGAAGTGGGCAATGACTTTGATGCATTCAACAAAGCGGCAAAAAGGTATGCCAAAGATGAGATGAATGCACTGGTCAAAGAGTACTCTACACAAAAAGGAAGGATACTTGACGGGACATACAGTAACAAAAAAGCCCTGCTGTCCTACATTAAAGGCGGAGACTATGATCTTACCGTAGTCGGATCACAAGGCACAGTCGGCGTGAATGCATTTTTAGGGAGTATGGCACTTTACATTCTCAAAGAAGCACCCACGGATGTTCTGTTGTATGAACCATAGCCTGCCGGGTCATCCGTATGACTGTCCACGTGGGGCATCTTTACATATGATACAGCGTTTCAAGTCTGTTCAAAAGTGGTAAATACAGGATTTCTACATCACTCAGGTCTATGTGGCTCTGGTTAGAGAAGAAAAAATGGCTGTTTCTGTTTCTGCGTGTCCGTATGATAACGTAGAACATTTTTGAAATGAGCGCTGCAGCATCCGCATCGAGTGACACTTTCTCAAAAAGTGCTGCTTCTGCGCTTTTTAAAGCAGTACTCACCGTACCCGTGTTGATCTGGGCGACGTAGTCTATCTGCAGTGTTTTGAGTACTTTCTGAAGCCAGGGATTGCTTGGAGCGGACACTTTTTCACCATATTCACCATGAGCTCTTTTCCGAAAAAAAGCGACATGATGTTTGAGCAGGCAAGCCTTAAGAAGGATTTCTGTTGAAAGTGAAATATTTCGCCAAAAGTCCACTGCCTCAAAGGGATGAAGCTCTTTGATATCATGTATGAGAAATGCACCATTTTTGTAGCGAATGACATCATGCAATGTTGCCAGATGGATGGCATATTGATGATTTTCATCAGCTATATTGCTTATATCAATGACCATGGTCTTTACCTTTTTGCATAGGTTTCTTGCGCCTAAATGCCAATTTCCTCTCCAAATTTTACAATATGTGACTTTTTGCCCAGTCGCTTTTCTATCTCTTTTTGAAATATCTCCTGTTTGTCTCTTTCCCCGTGGATGAGAAATATCTTTTCAAGTCTTTTAAAGTGACCCATCCAAGCCAGGAGACCATTCTGGTCTGCGTGTGCGGAGAAACCGTTAATCGTATGTACATTTGCTTTGATGATGATCTCTTCTCCGTACACGCTTATCTTTGTGGCGCCATCGACTATTTTACGTCCGAGCGTACCTTTTACCTGATAGCCCACAAAGACCAGGGCATTGTTTTCATTCCAAAGACGATGCTTGAAATGCTGCAGGATACGGCCGCCATTACACATACCCGCACCGGCGATAATGATACAGTTTGAGTCCACAGCATTGATCTTCATGGAATCCTGTACCCTCAGCGTATAGTGCAGGTAAGGAAAGTCAAAGATCGTACCGTCACGCTCCAGGTATGCGTTACAGCATTCACTGAGTTCTTCATGGTACTTGTTGTATATATCCGTGGCACGGATGGCCATAGGTGAGTCTAAAAAGACCTGACAGACGGGAAGCTCACCGGCATCGTACATCTGTTTGAGCAGACACAGTATTTCCTGAGTTCGTTCTATGGCAAAAGAGGGGATGAGTACATTACCGCCTTTTTTAAAGGTCTCAACAATGACTTCTTTGAGTTCGTCATCACTCTCATCCACTCCCTTATGGTTCCTGTCACCATAAGTAGATTCTATAAAGAGCACATCTGTTTCCTCAACCGTTTCAGGAGAAGGCATGACAAGATCATCATCATTGCCCAGGTCACCGGAAAATACGACTTTCTTTTTCATGTTATTTTCCTCAAATACCACTTCTATGACAGCAGAGTCGAGTATATGTCCGGCGTTTTTAAAATTGACCACTATGCCATTGCCCAGGTCTACCCGCTCATTATAGGTAGTAAAAATCATGGAACGATGATACACAGCGCGTACATCACTTTCTGTATACAGCGGTTTTGGCACTTCTTTTTCTTTACCTATACGCTGTGCTTTCCTGTAACTTGTTTTGTAACTTTCATCCATGAGATGAGCACTGTCGAGCATGACGACTTCAGCCAGATCCATAGTCGAGCGATGGGTCACGATGGTGCCCATAAACCCTTCTTTGACGAGTTTGGGTATACGTCCGACATGATCAAGGTGCCCATGCGTGACCAGCAAAAA
>CAYXZY010000108.1:0-5244 GCA_964469685.1 uncultured Sulfurovum sp.
GATGTTTGCTAATGGTATCAAGCAGTTGACTTTTGCCGACTTTTTTATTGACAGAAAAAGGAATAATGGCTTCAAACCTGTCTTGATACTTTTGATATTCGCCAAGTTTTTTAAGGATATCCCCCTGTTTCACATGATCCATTTTTGTCAGCAGAACAATATGTTTGGTATTTTTTGTCTCTGTCATTTTCAAAAACTTTTCATACTCATGCAGTTTGTCGGTTATCGGTGCCAGAAAGACAATGAGGTCTGCATCGCCCATGGCCTTAAGTGCCTCATCCATCATAAATTGATTTAAAAGCCTCTCTTTTTCATGAATGCCCGGCGTGTCGACAAATATGATTTGGGTATCGTCATGCATCACTATGATATTCATACGCTTTCGTGTTGCCTGTGCCTTTTTTGATACCATAGCAAGTTTTTCTCCGACAACGAAGTTAAGCAAAGTACTTTTACCCGCATTAGGACGGCCCACCACAGCGACAAAACCTGCCTTTGTATCTATATCTTCTTTTTCATGTTCAAACATATGTATCCTCATCTTCAGCATTTTTTACATGACAGGTCATGTGAGCCTGCTGCCAAAACAAACCCCGTCTTTTATGCAATACTTTGCACATTTTACATAAGATGTCAGTTATAAGATATACCTTGTCGTATCTTCATCTTCCACCACTTGTCCTATCTTCTCTACAACAAGAGATTTGTCGATAGTCACATTCTCACCTTTATATTCATCGGCTGTAAAACTTATATCTTCCAATATCTTTTCCATCACCGTATGTAAGCGCCTCGCACCAATATCTTCCGTCTTTTCATTTGCCAGCAGTGAGTAGTGCGCGATGGCATATAATGCTTCCTCATCAAAAGTCAAATCGACATCTTCAACTTTTAAAAGTGCCTTGTATTGTTTGATCAGAGAGTTATTGGGCTCAGTGAGTATACGGAAGAGTGTCTCCTCATCCAGAGTATCAAGCTCAACACGCAATGGAAAACGCCCTTGCAGCTCGGGCATAAGATCGCTGGGTTTAGAGACATGAAATGCTCCCGCAGCAATAAATAAAATATGGTCAGTTTTCACCATACCCAGTTTTGTATGTACAGATGACCCCTCTACGATCGGAAGCAGATCACGTTGTACACCTTCTTTGCTTGGATCCTGTCTGCCTTGAGATGTGGCGGACACGGCTATTTTATCTACCTCATCCAAAAAGACAATACCGCCTTTTTCTACTTTTTCAAGAGCCAGGATCTTCAGTGATTCTTCATCCAGAAGTTCCTGACTGGCTTCAGCTTCAAGTATCTTCTTGGCATCTTTGACTGAGACTTCTTTTTCCGGTCCTTTTTTACCCATACCTCCCAATACCTTGACAATAGACTCCTGTACCTGTATCATCTGGGGCGGGAGTCCCTCTTCAGGCATGACAGGGTTGTTTGGCACTTCGATCTTGATCTTAAGATGGTCAAGTTCACCTTTTGCGAATTTCTCCTGCATACGTAAAAAAGAGGCATCATATTCAGCTTGTTTTTGTTCGCTGGCACCTGCAGGCAGTGGCGGAAGCAGTTTTTCTATGATCTTGTTTTCAATATAGTTCTGTATCAACTCTTTATTTTTTTCATTTTCAGATTCACGCACGATAGATAAAGAAGTGGTAGCCAGATCACGTATCATGGATTCCACGTCACGTCCGACAAATCCAACTTCAGTATACTTACTTGCCTCTACTTTGATAAAAGGCAAATTCATCATCTTGGCAAGCCTTCTGGCTATCTCTGTTTTACCTACACCGGTACTCCCGATCATGAGGATGTTTTTAGGTGTTACATCCTGCTGCATTTCTTCACTCAGCTGCATCCGTCTGTAACGGTTTCTCAGTGCGACCGCTATCGTTTTTTTCGCATCATTTTGACCTATGACATACTTATCTAAATAAGTCACTATCTCTTTAGGGGTTAAATTTTCCAATCTAATTTTCCTTCTCGCAGGGTGGATTATCCACCCTGCATTATAATTCCAATAATTTTATATTTTTATTTGTATAGATGCAAATATCACCTGCAATCTCAAGTGATTTTTTTACAAGATCTGTGGGTTCCAAGTTTGCATGCCTGTCCAGAGCACGTGCAGCAGAAATGGCATAATTGCCACCACTTCCTATGGCCGCAATTTTACCATCTTCAGGCTCTACCACATCTCCTGTTCCCGAGAGTATAAAGATGTGTTCCTTGTTAAGCACGATCATCATGGCCTCAAGTTGACGCAGCTGCTTGTCTTTTCTCCATTGCTTTGAAAAACCGATGACCGATTTGAACAGATCACCTCTTTTCTCAGCCAGGATGGTCTCAAACATATCAAACAAGTTAAATGCATCTGCCGTACTTCCTGCAAACCCTGCCAATACCTTACCATCATGCAAAGTACGGATCTTTGTCGCATTGCCTTTGAGTACGGTATCGCCAAAACTTACCTGACCATCTCCGCCAATGACCGCTTTGCCTTCAGCTTTATAGCCCAGTATCGTTGTTGCATGAAACATTAAACACCCACCACTTCGACTTTAAGCGTTGCATGGATACCATGACCAAGTTTTGCATCTACTTCATGTACGCCGGTAGATTTCAAAGCTTTTTTAAGGTTAATGTTTTTTTTGTCCAATTCAATATTTAATTGTGAAGCTATGGCAGAAGAGATATCTGCATTGCCAACTGAACCCTGTATCCCTACCGGTGCCGTGGGTTTCTCTATCTTGATGGTCGCAGCTTCAAGTGTGATCTTCTCAGCCTCAAGCCTTGTCAATTCATCTTTAAGCTCCTGCTCCATACGTGCCTGCTCAGCTTTCCAGTTCTCAACAACTTCAGGGGTGGCCAGCTTCGCCAGTCCTTTGCCTATAAGAAAGTTTTGTCCATAACCATCTTTGACTTCTTTGATCTCACCGGCTTTACCCAGTGTTTTCACATCTTTTATCAATAATACTTTCACAATTATTCCTTATTCGTTTCTTCTGAATATGATTTTAACAGAATTTAACTAGACATTTGTTAAATTATAACAACGTTTCACAGCAAGTACATACTCATAGGCTATGCTTGGATGTTAAAAAGGAAGGTTAACATGATGAAATCAACACACTTTTTACTTTCACTGCTGCTTGTGATATTTTCGGGATGTGCACAGAAAACACAAACCGCTTCCTTGCCAATGGTCAATCATACAAGCAAACAAACTGATGTATCTGTGCGACATGATACACGCAAGGCTCTCAAACCAAGCACCCCAAACACAAACAACGAAACAGATGAATTTGAAGAAGAATTCACAAACAGTGAACCCGAGAACACCCCAGACCCCTTAAGTGGCTACAATCGGGTCATGACCACATTTAACGACAAGGTCT
This sequence comes from uncultured Sulfurovum sp., assembly GCA_964469685.1. Classification (GTDB taxonomy): domain Bacteria; phylum Campylobacterota; class Campylobacteria; order Campylobacterales; family Sulfurovaceae; genus Sulfurovum. Next base: position 3,396 of record CAYXZY010000108.1, read on the forward strand.
ATACCCATATATTTGAACCGGTTTCCGAAGGATATGCGACCATCACGCCACAACCTGTACGACAAAGCATCGCAAATTTCTTTCACAACATCCAATTTCCTATCCGTTTTGTCAACAACCTTCTTCAGGGCAAGTTTCAAAACTCCTCAGATGAGCTGGAAAGGTTTATCATCAATACCACTGTGGGCATAGGTGGGCTTTTTGACCCGGCTACAACCTTCAATAATATTCCTGCACACAATGAAGACTTTGGGCAAACGCTTGGCCACTATGGCATAGGCGCTGGTTTCCATGTGGTGCTACCGTTCCTGGGGCCGTCAAATGTGCGTGATATTGCAGGGTTGACCGTTGATGCTTATACTTCACCGCTGGTCTATCAAAAAAGTTTGAAAAAATATAAGATCCCTGATAATTATGTCAAGTCTGCCGGTCTGTATACATTTGAAAAGATCAATAAGGATTCTTTACACTTAGGCGCGTATGAAAGTTTAAAGAAAGATGCCATTGATCTTTACCCGTTCTTAAGGGATATCTATGAACAAAAACGTCTCTCTGATATAAAAGAATAATTGAAAGTTAGAGGAAAATATATGTTGCAAAAAATACTGTTTGTACTCATGCTGATTGTGGCTTCAGGCCATGCAGTGGAAGAGCAACGCATCAAGCCGGTCATGGATACAAAAATTAAAAAAGTGATTCATATACTTAAAACAAAATCACTTTCACAAAAACAAAAAGAAAAGAAAAGCATAAAAGTTTTAGACCCTTTGTTCTCCTACCCTACCATGGCAAAAATCTCTTTAGGTAAAAAATGGAAAACACTGACATCCAAACAGAAAAAAGCTTTCACCAAAGCCTTTGAAAGAAAAATGAAACATTCTTACATTGACAAACTCAAACTCTACAATAACCAAAAGATCATAACCGGCAACCCGAAGAAAATAAAGCATAACCGCATCACTTTAACGACAAAGATCATCAGTGATACTGACACCTATAAGATCATCAATGCTTTTTTTAAAAAGAAAAACTCCAACCAATGGTATATCTATGATATTAAGCTCGCCGGCGTAAGTATCATCCAAACCTACAGAAAACAATTTAAAGATTTTTTGAAGACCAAATCATTTGATCAGTTACTCAAAACGCTTTAGTTCAAGCAGGGACTATGTTAAAACAATTCTACCAAAGTCTCATACTTAAATACCCTTTAAGTGTTTTAGCCATCACGATATCTGCCATTCTCCTCTTTGGGCTTAATGTTTCCAAACTTGAGATCGATGCAAGTTCCGAAACCCTGCTTCTGGATGACGATAAGGACCTAGCCTTTTTAAGGGAAACAGAAAAAAAGTTTAAAAGTGACGATTTGCTTATCATGGCATATAAGCCCACTGCACCCCTTTTATCTTCGCAAAGCCTAAACACACTCAAGACACTTACACAAGAACTGGAAAATTTGCCTATGGTCAAGTCTGTGGATTCCATTCTGAATGCACCACTGCTTTACTCTCCACTGAGAGATATGGATATATTGTTAAATGAGACATTCACACTGGAAAACTCAGAGATAAATCATACACTGGCCAAACATGAATTTCTCAGCAGTCCCTTATACAAAGACAGTCTGGTCAATAAAGATTTCACTATTGCCTCACTACTGATAAACCTTCATAAAGACAGCAGGTATACACAACTGCTTGAAGCAAGAAATGCCCTGCTGGACAAAAAAAAGCATACCGCCCTCAGTCAAAGCGAAGAAGCGCAACTCCAAAACGCTATGGCTGCATTTAAAGAGTATAGAGATAAGCAACGCTTGCGTGAAAATGAAAATATACAGCATATACGTACT
>CAYXZY010000109.1:0-2409 GCA_964469685.1 uncultured Sulfurovum sp.
ATAATGACTTTTTTATAATTGAATGTATAATCTGCCAAAACGATTTCACTGTGTTTGGGTGTCGTATAGCGTGAAAAGATCACATATCTGTTTATCCAAGAGATATCAGGATACTTTAAAACCCTGTTGATATCACTCACAGCCTTATGTGCCAGAAATGGTGTTTTGTTACTCGTAGGGATGCTGTATGTCTTCTTAAATACCTCACTGCTGTCAGATGCGTTCAAAAGTCGGAGTGAGAGTGATGTCCCCCCTTGTTTTGACAGCGAATACTTCAGTACATACTCTTTGCTTTTCAGTACCGGGAGAAGATAGTTGGAACTTAAATCGCCTTTATGATGTGTTGTGTCTGCTAAGAAATGTCCCGATATCTTTAAGTCTGAGAGCAGTATCTTGAAAAATGCAGGATCGGCAACAGGCGAAGCATCTACCAATGCAATACGCGAGCGCTGCTCCACATCCTTTTCTATCTTTAAAGTGGCATCTACTGCAAAAAGGTTTAACGATAATAATACTAAAAATAAAATTCTCAAAATAGTCCCTTGATGGATTGTATCTTAGGTATTATATCAAGGATGTGTTAAATCTTCATTAATTAATATTAAACAGATCCTACTCATCTTTTAACTGTTTTAAATCGAAATAATTCTTTCTTTTTGTTCTGAGGTTATTCATAGTTTCATGCCCTGCCGCCTGGGTAATGCCCTGGAACATCAGGTTCATATCTGAGGGGGTAGTCGCATGTTTGAGTGCCATTTTTTTGGTGATATACCCTGCTTTGTACAATTCGATCAAAGACTGATCAAAGGATTGTGTCCCATACACATCTTTCCCCTTAATGATGCTTTCCAGGATTTCACTGTCTCTCTTCTCAGCGATGAGTTCAGAAATTCTTTTGGTTCTTTTCATGACTTCTACTGCCGGAACACGTTCACCCTCTTTTGTATTCACCAGCCGTTGAGAAATAATACCCTCAAGCACAAAAGAGAGTGTTGTACGTACCCTGTCCTGCTCTTCCTTGGGAAACATACCCAATATCCTGTTAATGGTCTCTTTGGCATCCAGTGTATGCAATGTTGAGACCACCAAATGACCTGTATTTGCGGCATGAAGGGCGATCTTGGCTGTTTCAGCATCCCTTAACTCCCCAATGAAGATTATATCGATATCTTCGCGCAACGCTGACCTCAAGGCGTTCGAAAACGAATGTGTATTCGTACCGATGGAGCGCTGTGAAACAAGACACATTTCATCTTCATGTATATACTCTACCGGGTCTTCAATACTGATAATATGCTTTTTTTTACTTTTATTGATCCTGTCCAGTATGGCAGCAAGAGTCGTCGACTTGCCAGAACCGCTTACACCCGTCACAAGTAAAAGCCCATGGTTTAAATCAGCAAACTCTTTAACCACTTCAGGCAGATGCAAAGTGTCTATAGAAGGAATTTCTTCAGGAATCACACGCAGTACTGCACTCAAGCCTTTTACCTGATAAAAGAAGTTCACACGAAAACGTTTAGTCGGACTGAGCGCATAAGAACAGTCCAATTCTTTGTTTTCAAGAAGCTCATTGTACTGAGGGGTGCTCAATATCACTTTTGCCACATTAAGCATATCTTCATTTTTTATCTTCGGGTCATCAACCAAAGAAACAAGGTCTCCATTCACACGTATATAAACATGTGAACCGGATTTTAAATGCAAATCACTACCGTTAAGATCTATCAGCTTTTCTAGGCAATAATGTAATCTATCTTTCATCATGATACTCCTGTAAAAGATATTGTAGCAAAACAAGGTAATAGTTTAATTCTTTATCCTTATTCTTTTGCAATAAATTCTGCCTCAAACTCATAGGTTCGGCCTGCATTGTGTCTACCAAAGCCGATCTTTTGCAGTTGTTTTAAAAAAGAAAGCAGACCTCTATTGAATCCATCCACATCAGATCCTGAGGTCACCTGGAACTCAAACTGTCCGCTGGGCTTGATATACAGAAGCACTGTGGCCTTTTCCCCAGCATACTCGCTTTGTGCCGGCCAAGCCTGCAGCATAGACTGTACTTTGGCAAAATAGGCATTTTCTTCACCGCTTTCCATACTTTTTTGTTGCTTTAAAGAGTCTGCAATACGCTGACTGGCACTCAAAGGATCATCCGTCACTTTGATAAAATTCTTTTTGGGTTTTTCTTTGACAGGGGCATCCGTAATCTGTATCACATTCTTCTTTTTAGGCGCTTTTACATTGGCAAAAAGATCAACAGCCTTCTTCTTTTTAGGCTTGGTGAGGTTGACGTCTTTTTTCTTTACCTTTTTAACCACTTTCTCCTTAATGACTTTTTTCTTGGCAGTCTTTTTCGGCTTAGTGATCTTAGGCTTTTTCTCAGGCTTTTTCTTTGGTTTTTTCTTT
>CAYXZY010000109.1:2509-5160 GCA_964469685.1 uncultured Sulfurovum sp.
TTTCGGCTTAGTGATCTTAGGCTTTTTCTCAGGCTTTTTCTTTGGTTTTTTCTTTGGTTTTACCGGGGGCTTATTCTTCGGTTTGGATTTTACTTTTTTGACTTTAGGCTTTTTTAGTTGTTCTTTTTGGGCAGAGGCAAGTGCGACTTGAATACGATGTTCATTTTTCTTGACATAATTTACAGGTTTTTTTTCTTTGTGTGTATTAAAATAAAAGACCAATATACCAACCATAAGCAAGTAAATACTTACTGCTGCCGCGCCCCAGATGAGTTTAGGATACTGCTCGTTCATTCTGTTATTAAAGAGGCTTTATCAAATCCGGCAGCTTTAACGCTTTTTAAAATGTACATTACATCTCTATATTGCAAGCGCTCATCAGCACGGATATATACTTCTGAATTTTTATCATATTTAACAGAAATATTTACAAAATCGTCTGCAAAAGTATCCATACCGTAGATATCTTTGTTAAGATATATCTTTTGATTTTTGTCTATTCTGATTGTCAGTGTCTTGGGTTTTGTAACTTTAACACTCTTGGAGCCTTGAGGAAGAGCAATCTGTTCCTGAAAAGTGATCGTAGGTGCCGTTACCATAAGGATAGCCATCAACACCAGCATAACATCCACAAGAGGCGTTATGTTCAGGTCCGGATCGTCATCCCAAGAAAACATTAGACTTCCTTGTCGACCTGGGAGAGTATGACTTCAGACTGCGAAGCAAGCAAAGAAGAGAGCTCATACGCTTTTCTTTTTAAGATAAGATGGAACGTATAGGCAAAAATAGCCACAGCAATACCCGCAGCCGTAGCGATCAATGCTTCAGAGATCGCCGGTGCCACTACTGCCAAAGAGGCACTGGATTGTGATCCAAGCTGTGTAAAGGTTTCGAGTATACCGATAACTGTACCGAAAAGTCCGATGAACGGAGAGGTTGAAGCAATGATAGAAAGCCAGGTCAACCCCTTGGTAGAAACACGTATCGCATCAGAAGAGGCTGCCTCAAGTATGGCTTTGTTCGGTTTGTTCACACGTGACAGATAAGTAAAAATAAGTGAATTACTGGCCACTGATTTTGACTGACCTGTGTAGAGTGCTTTAAGTGATTTTGATTCAGATTTAATACGTGAATTGATAATGCTCAATCTATCTAAAAATACCCAAAATGTGGCAATAAAATACACAGAGAGCAATACCAGAACAAAAATTGTAATGGCACTGCTGTTAATGAAATAATCGAGTAGCGTTCCCACTCTATAAAGACTTTCCAATAGTATCGACTTTTGCTACCGCAGCTGCAATAGCAGTGTTGGATGCCTCGGTACTTCTTAGTAACTCTTTGGCTGCTTCTAATGCCTTGGCAATATCTGTATCTTCACCCGAAAGCGCAACTGCACCATCAACGATACATGTTGTTTTTCCTTCGTCTACCTTTACGTATCCGGAGTTGATAGCCACGGCTACCTCTCTCCCGTCTGCTCTATTGTAAACGATCACGCCAGTGTCAAGCAAAGAGACCAGCGTAGCATGACCGGCTAACACGCCAAACTCACCCTCAGAACCCGGCAAGTTTACTTGTGATACTTCACCGTCAAAGATGATACCGTTTGGCGTAATAATTTCTAGTTTAAATAGTTCCATCTGTATCCTTTAAAGGTTAGAACTAAGATTACTTAGCATTAATCTTATCGTTTTTAGCAACAGCTTCATCCATATTTCCAACCATATAGAATGCTGCTTCATTCATGTGGTCATATTTACCTTCAAGAAGACCTTTGAATCCTTCGATAGTATCTTCAAGTGTCACATATACGCCAGGGCTGCCTGTAAATACTTCCGCAACGTGGAACGGCTGAGAAAGATATTTTTCGATCTTTCTTGCTCTTTCAACCACAAGCTTATCATCTTCAGAAAGCTCATCCATACCAAGAATCGCAATGATATCCTGAAGGTCTTTATACTTTTGAAGGATCTGCTGTACACCCGTTGCAATACCATAGTGCTCTTCACCGACAATTTGCGGATCAAGCATTCTTGATGTTGAATCCAATGGATCAACCGCAGGGTAGATACCTTTTTCAGCAATAGAACGGTTAAGAACCGTTGTAGCGTCCAAGTGGGCAAATACTGATGCCGGAGCCGGGTCTGTCAAGTCATCCGCCGGTACATATACAGCCTGAACAGATGTAATAGAACCTTTGGTTGTTGAAGTAATACGCTCTTGAAGTGCACCCATCTCTCTTGCCAATGTAGGCTGGTAACCAACCGCTGAAGGGATACGACCAAGAAGTGCAGACATCTCAGAACCTGATTGTGCAAATCTAAAGATGTTATCGATAAACATAAGCACATCAAGACCCATTTCATCTCTAAAATACTCAGCCATAGTAAGACCGGTAAGGGCAATACGGTTACGTGCTCCCGGAGGCTCAGACATTTGACCATAACAGAGTGCAACTTTGTCAAGTACGTTGGATTCTTTCATTTCAAAGTAAAGGTCATTACCTTCACGTGTTCTTTCCCCAACACCGGCAAATACTGAATACCCGGAGTGTTTCAATGCAACGTTGTTGATAAGCTCCATGATAATAACGGTTTTTCCAACACCCGCACCACCGAACAGTCCAACTTTACCACCTTTATTGTATG
>CAYXZY010000110.1:0-5146 GCA_964469685.1 uncultured Sulfurovum sp.
ACAATTCCGGGTGCGACTTGATAAAGGTATTCATCTCTTCAAGTGTCACAGTTCTGATCTTTTCCAACTGCTGTTTTGAAAAATCAAGTGGCCTGCCATAATAGTAGTCATTGTAGGCCCGGCTAAGTCTTTGTGAGAGTGTCTCGGTACGCAAAGGCTCACTTCCTAACAGAAACTTCTTTGTGTCATCCAGCTCTTCTTGCGTAATACCATTTTTTACAAAATGATCTACCACCGACTGTATCAGCGCTTTGGCTTCATCTTGTGTGCTCAGTTTTGTTTGCATGTACCCGCTCATATAAGATACAGGTTTTGTACGTCTCAAGCTGGCATATACACCATAGGTAAGCCCGCGTTTTACACGTATCTCTTCCATCATACGAGAACCAAACCCTGCACCACCGAGAAGATACTCGGCTATTTTAGCTTTGTACTGATCTTTTTCCTTGTAACTGTAGTTAAATGGAGAACCAAAGAAGATATACGCCTGTTGCGTATCTTCATAGATATACTCGACTTCTCTCTTGTCTGAAGCCTTGATGGGAGCTATATCCGTACTCTTGACTTTTGGCAGCACTGCAACGATCTTTTCAAGGTACTTTTTTGCCTCATCAAACCCTATATCACCACCCACAACGCCTATGAGATTGTTATAGCCTAAATGGCTAGAGATAAAGGTCTGTATGTCCGATAATTTCAAACGCTCTATACTTTCGAATGTACCGTCATAGGGACGGGCCAATGCAGACCCCTTAAAGAGTTTTGCACGCAGGGCATTGGCTGCCACATAGTTGAAATCGCTCTCTTTTTGTTTCAGCCAACCGATCTTTTGGTGCTTTATCTGTGTCAGTGCCTCTTGGGTATAGTTAGGATCTTTAAGCAATTCTATCAGCCGTTCTATGGCGTAGGGAAATTCACTCTTGAGTGATGAGACCTCTATCACAAAACTCTCACGTCCAACATTGGCACTGATATCTATAGCGTGTGCATCCAGTTTGGTGGCAAAACCTACACTGCCATCTTTTGCCGTCCCCTCATTGAGGAGCTTAGATGACATATCGGCAAGACCATCGATCGTATTGGAAAGATGCCCTGCATTTTTAAAGACAAGCTGTATAGAAACTATGGGGACATAATCACCTTCTTCATACACAACCGGTACTTTGGTATTTTTGATGCTAATTTCATTGAGGCTTGCTGCCATAAGTAATCCTTGTAGTGTAAAAAGTAATATAAATAGTTTTTTCATTCTAACCTCGTAGGTCGGGTTGCCCTCATCCCGACATTAATTTGCATACAATCATATTTAAAATCGTTTAAATATTTGTCGGGATGGGGACAACCCGACCTACGCAATTAAAACCTTTCTAAAATCTCATACGCTGTATTACGCTTTGCAGGATTTTCACCTACATCACGAATCAGCTTGATCATCTCTTCTTGGTTCATCTCATTTTTGGCTCCTGCTGCAGAGACCACATTTTCTTCCATCATGGTGGAACCCAGGTCATTGGCGCCAAAAAGCAGTGCCATTTGACCAATGTATGAGCCTTGTGTCACCCATGAACTTTGGATATTTGGTACATTGTCCAAAAAAAGACGGGCGACTGCCAAATACCGCAGGTACTGGTTTGGTGTGGTCTTGGTGATCGTAGGAAGTTCACGTTTGAGCTGTGTATGGTCACTTTGATAAGACCACATAATGAAAGCCCTAAAGCCGCCAGTCTCATCTTGCAGCTGGCGTACATAGTCCCAATGCTCCACGATCTCACGTACTGTTTCAACCGTACCGTACATCATGGTAGCCGTAGACTTGATGCCAAGTTTATGTGCCTGTCTGTGCACTTCAAGCCACTGGTCTTTGTCGTGTTTCTTGGGCGCGATAATGTCACGTACCCGGTCAGAAAGTATCTCAGCACCCGCACCCGGTATGGAGCTGAGACCTTTTGCCTTAAGGCGCGAGAGCACCTCAGAAATGCTGATCTTGGAACGGTTGGCGATATAGTCTATCTCTATAGAAGAGAAACCATGGATCGTCACTTGCGGATATTTGGTAGATATATGCTCAACGAGATCTTCATACCACTCTATCTGAAGTTTTGGGTGCACACCGCCTTGAAAAAGAATCTGTGTACCGCCAATGGCAAGCAGTTCATCAATCTTCTGATCTATCTCATCAAATGAAAGTATATAGGCATCTTCTTTTTTCTCATGCGTATAAAAGGCGCAGAACTTACAGTCCACCCAACAGATATTGGTATAGTTGATGTTTCTGTCCACTACAAAAGTGGTGATCCCTTTGGGATGCATCTCTTTCTTGCGGGCAAGCGCCATCTTCCCTAAAGTTTTGAGATCTGCATTCTCTATAAGCTCAATGGCTTCGTCGATGGTCATACGTTTTGTTTTCGGTGCTGTCATCATACTCTCCGTAGGGTGGATCGATCCACCACATGCAAATTTATAGTTATAAAGGTGGGTAAACCCACCCTACGCGTTTACCTCTAATGCATCAAGGACACCATTAATGAATTTTGGTGACTTCTCATCTGCCAGTTTCTTGGCAAGCTCCACTGCTTCATTGATGATAATGGCTTTATCGGTTTTGGCTACCAGTATCTCATACGCGCCTAGTCTCATAATAGCCTTTTCTACTTTACCTATAGTATCATAATCCCAATCTGTCAGATGTACCGCTATCTCTTTATCTAGCATTTCAAGATTTTCTACTGTACCGTGAAACAGACTGTTTGAAAACTCTTTTTGCTTGTTGCGTATTTTATCTTCTTCCAGTATATCATCAGAAAAATGTGCAATGTTTTCATTTCCCAGATCAAAAGCATACAGCAACCCTACTACAGCAGTGCGTGCTTGATGTCGTGTTGCCATCTCTTATTTCTCTAGTTCACTGTAAAGGTTCATAAGCTCTATCAGCCCGACCATCGCTTCAGCACCTTTGTTGCCGGCTTTGGTACCTGCACGTTCGATTGCCTGCTCAATGCTGTCTACGGTCAATACACCAAAAGTAGCCGGTTTGCCATGTTTCATGGTCACAGATGCCACCCCTTTGGTCGCTTCAGCTGACACATAGTCAAAGTGTGGCGTAGCACCACGGATCACTGCACCCAGACAACATACGGCATCATACTTCCCTGACGCCAGCGCTTTGTCCAAAGCAAACGGCACCTCAAATGCACCCGGCACCAAGATCAGGTCAAGGTCATTTGCGTTGCCCCCGTGTCTTGCATACGCATCCTGTGCACCCTCTACAAGTCTGTCAGTGATAAAATGGTTAAATCTTGCATTGATGATCGCTACTTTTTTACTTTTGTCTACTTGTAAATTGCCTTCTACTGTTTTCATTTGTTTCCTTAGTTTAATTTAATACATGTAGGGTGGATTTATCCACCACACACTATATATTTTGATGGTGGATAAATCCACCCTACATTATTCTACAATGCTTCTTATCGCATCTATTTGTTTTATGAGGGCATCTAGTTTCGTTAATTCTATCATATTTGGCCCATCACTCAATGCCACACTGGGGTCAAAGTGTGTCTCAAAAAAGAAACCGTCCACACCCACTGCAGCTGCTGCTCTGGACAAATACGGCACCAGTGCGCTGTCTCCGCCGGAGGTTGCACCACCGCTTGCAGGCTGCTGCACGGAGTGTGTCGCATCGAAGATGACCGGGGCGAACTCACGCATCTGCTTCAAGCCTCTCATGTCCACGACCAAGTTTCCATACCCAAAAGTTGTACCGCGTTCTGTGAGCCATACCTTGTATTTGTCTGCATTCTCATAGGTCGCATCACCGTCAAAGCCTCTTGTTTTGAGTACTTTTTTTACAGAGTGTTCCATGGCTGCAGGTGCCAAGAACTGACCTTTTTTAATGTTCACCACTGCTGAAGTTTTGGCTGCAGCCACAAGCAGGTCTGTCTGACGACATAAAAATGCAGGTATCTGAAGCACATCTGCCACCTCGGCAGCAGCTTCGGGCTGTGTATAGTCATGTACATCGGTTAAGATCTTGTACCCAAACTGATCTTTAACTTCTTGGAGCATCTTAAGCCCCTCATCCAGACCAGGTCCTCTAAAAGAATCCAGAGAAGTACGGTTGGCCTTGTCAAAACTCGCTTTAAAGTAAAACTCTTTTGTACAATCTTCGTGGTACTTCCCAAGTGACTCTGCGATGCGCATCACATTGTCTCTGCTTTCTAAGACACAAGGTCCTGCTATTAAGATCATTTCTTTCCTTTAGGCAGCGCTACGAGTAGCCCTGAGAGAATTACCAAGATTATACCCAAAACTGTCCAAAACTCAGGTATAGGGTCTCCAAGCATCACCCCGATGATCAGCGCAAAGACAATATTGCTGTAACTTATCGTACCAACTATCCCTGCTTTGGTAAGCTCATACGCCTTGGTCATCAAAAGTTGGGAGACCGTTGCAAAAATTCCCACTGCCACCACATACAGCCACTCTATGCCCTGCGGCATCACAAATGCTGCAAACATCCAGTCAAACTCAGAAGATACATGCACATATGGTGTGACAAGCATTAAGATCAGCGGTGCTATGGTACCTACAGCCATGAAACTCATGACAATGGCTCTGGTATCATAATATTTTCTCAGTTCACGAATAGACGTATATGCCAACGCCGCACCTATACCCGAGAAGATACCCAAAATATCATATTTGTCAAAACTGCCGCCCTCAGGCTGCGCTACCAATACTATACCTGCAAAGCCAACAATAACCGCAACAATAGCACTGGGATGCAGCTTTTCTTTCAAAAATATATAGGCAAAGAGTGCGACGAATATCGGTGAGGTTTTGTTATATGTAACCGCTTCAGCCAATGGGATATGCGCCATGATATAAAAGTAGGACAAAAGTGCTGCAAACCCCATCATGCCACGAAAGAGCAGAAGCAAAGGCTTGCCGCCCATCTGTCTTAACGGAGACCTCCAGATAGCAAATCCTACGATGATCACTCCAAAAATATTTCTAAAAAATGTGACCTCAACAGGCGGGAGTGTCTGACTGACTACCTTGGCAAACCCACCCATCATAGCAAAGGAAAGTGAAGCTAGAAGCATCAGCAGGATACCTCTGTCCATGTTTTTGATCATTTTTTTCA
>CAYXZY010000111.1:0-5129 GCA_964469685.1 uncultured Sulfurovum sp.
GTGAAATCTCCAATAATAATCTGGGCATAGTATACTATAAAATGCTTTGGATTATTTGGAGAACTGCCAACCTTGCCTGCATCTTACGATTTACCCGGAATGACTATACTGAGTGTATAAGATATGGGGAGCACATTGACATCATACCCTTCAATCCGAATGCGGTTGGGTATAGACGACATGGTCCTTTTCTTTGGTTTTGGCCATATACATTGCTTTGTCTGCCGCAGCTATCAGTGTTTCTGCATCAGTGCCGTCATGCGGGCAGTTCGCAACACCGATACTTATGGAGACTGTGAGACGGTTTCCGTTGCAGGGGATCGGTTTGGATATTTCTTCAAGGCACTTTTCGAGCTTGCGCTTTGTCTTTTCGGGTGTGCTATTGTTAAGCAGGAGAATGAACTCATCCCCACCCAGACGCAGCAGGGTATCGTCGGGGCGTATCACATTTTTAATGTCACTGGCCACTTTTTTCAGGGCTTCATCCCCGGCACGATGACCCAGGCTGTCATTGATCTCTTTGAATTTATCAATATCTATAAAACAGACCGCACTTTGTTGTCCGTATTTTTCATGCAGATAGATGGTGTGATGGAGTGCTTCATGAAGAAGGTTTCGGTTAGGAAGAGCGGTAAGAGGGTCGTAGTGCGCTATGGAGTGAAGTGCCTGTATGGCTTTTTCCTTCTGTCTGAACAGTATGCCTACCAAAGGCACAAGGATGACATGGCTTAACATGAAAAAATTAAGGTCTATCAGGTTGGCATAGGTGCTGTGAGCCCTGGTGAATGTCCCCATATTGAAATAGCTCATGAGCAAAGAGGCAAATACGAGTACAAAAGTAGCAACGGTGGCATAAGAGAGGTTTCTTGTAGAAAGGTAGATGGTCAAAGGTAGTGTCAGACTCAGCAGTAGCGAGACATTCTCTATAGAAAGCGTCACCTCAAGGAAATAGGTATAGAAGATAAAAAAAACAATCGAGAAAACGAGTGCTTTTATCGTGATGTGCTGCTTGTTGAAATACAGAAGCAAAAGCATAGGGGTGATGAGCAGCTGTGCGATCGTGTTGCCAAACCACCAGCTGAAAAGGGTTTGTGAAATTGCCTGGGTTTCAACGATATTGAAGTACCAAAGGTTGCTGACGCCTGCGAGTGCACTAAAAGGCTGCAGGACAAAGATGACAAGTACAAAAAGCCCAAAGACGTCTTTGATATTATGGAGACGCTTGTCAAGACTGAAATAACTGAACAGGTAATAGGCAAGATAGGCCTCAAGTGTATTGGCAGTTGCAATACCCAGTGAAGGTCCCAGGACACCCAAAGAATCAAAGGCAAGCATGAGCTGTCCAAAAAAGATACCCGGCAGTATCTTTTTGCCGTATATGAGCACAGCAGCAAGCGCAATCCCTTCAGGGATGAATACAGAAACGGTTACCAGAGCATATTCATAGGCAAAAAGGAGACTGAGCTTACCTGTTGCATAATACAGCATTGCCATCACAAGGCTTGATACAATAGGCGAAAACTTTTTAATGCGGCTCATTCTTCTTTCCTTACTCCCGTTTCTCCTTAATCATAGCATTATAGCATAGATTGAGAATGCAAAAACAACGCTTTTCTGTACACCTCACACAGTGGCTGCATACGCTGCCAATGTGGGCTGCATCTCTTCTGCGGGCACAGGATTGCTATAGTAATACCCCTGCATATTTGAACACCCGTTTTCTATCAGAAAATCTCTTTGTTCGGACGTTTCTACGCCTTCAGCAATGAGATCTAGTTTGAGACTCTTCCCCAGGGCAATGATGGCTTTGATGATGACCCTGTCGTCTTCGTCATGTGTGATATCACGGGTAAAGGACTGGTCAATTTTGAGTCTGTTGATAGGGAGCTGCTTTAAAAAGGACAAGGAAGAGTACCCCGTACCAAAATCATCTATAGAGATGCCGATACCAAGGGCGTCTATCTGGTTGAGTTTGGCAATGGTGTCTTCAGGCTGTTTCATCATATGCCCTTCGGTGATCTCCAGCTCAAGCCACTCAGGCTTAAAGTCATAATTGCTGAGGTGATCCACAAGCTCTTTTAAAAAGTCATCGTTTTCTAATTGTTTAATGGAAAGGTTGACCGCAAGCACTCCGGGGTTCAATCCTTCTTTGTACCATTGGGTCACTTGTTTTATGGCTGTAGACAGTACCCATCTGTCCAGTTCCATGATCATCCCTGTCTCTTCTGCCAGAGGAAGAAAAGCATCCGGACCGATAAGACCTTTTTCCGGATGTTCCCATCGCAGTAATGCTTCAACGCCGACAAGAGCGTCGCTTGCCGCGTTGATCTGTGGCTGATAATGGATCACGAACTCTCTGTTGTCTATGCCTTGTCTTAGCCGTGTTTTCATCTCCAGGTGTTCCAAGGCCAATTGTGTCATTTCGGCGGTGTAAAACTCAAAGGTATTGCGTCCTTTCTCTTTGGCTTTATACATAGCAGTATCTGCGTACTTGAGCAGGTCTTCGGCTTTGGCTGCGTCTTGCGGGTAAAGGCTCACACCAATGCTGGCAGACACGTAGAGTATATGCTTATCAATATACATAGGTTCGGCCAGGACGCTAAGCAGTTTCTCGGCCAGCATGCTCACATCATCTATGTGTTTTACGTGATCCATGGTGACAGTGAACTCATCGCCGCTGAGGCGTGCCAGGGTGTCTTCTGCCCTTAGAGACTCAGAAAGGCGTTTGGCTACATTTGTCAAGACGGTGTCACCGGCTCCGTGCCCTAAAGAGTCATTGATGTCTTTAAACTTGTCAATATCAATAAAAAAGAGCGCCAAGCGTGTTGCGTGCTCTTTGGCAAGCTCTATGCTGTTTTGTAGTCTCTTGGTGAACAACACACGATTGGGAAGTCCGGTAAGGGCATCATGATGCGCCTGATGGTACAAAATATTTTTTTGTTTCTGCAGTTGCACTTCAGAGCTTCTGCGCTTGCTGACATCCAATATAATGGCTACATAGGCCTGGGAAGACTCAAACACTGTCGACTGCATATAGACGTCCACATAGTAGGTAGAACGATCTTTCCTCTGATGCAGGGTAGAGAAATGGACATGGTCTTTCTGCTCTTCTGTCAATACCTTTAAGTAATGCGAAAATGCTTCGCTGC
Source organism: uncultured Sulfurovum sp. (assembly GCA_964469685.1). GTDB lineage: Bacteria > Campylobacterota > Campylobacteria > Campylobacterales > Sulfurovaceae > Sulfurovum. The sequence goes on from CAYXZY010000111.1 coordinate 3,150, forward strand.
TGATATTTGGCTTGATATCCAAAGGTGTTAAGCAGGCTATCTCCTCCAGGGTGTACCCCAAGTTCCTTTCGGCCCTTTTGTTGACATAAAGGAACTTCATGTTCTTTGCATCAAAAATGTAGATCTCATTGAGCGAATTGTCCAAAATCCTTCCACGTTCAGACGACTTGTTTTGCAGTGCTTTTTGCTGTGTGATATCTGTATGTATCCCTATCATGCGCAGGGGTTTGGCATTCTGCCCATACTCTATGGTCGCTCTTCCCAGTATCCATATCCAGTCCCCATTTCTGTGTTTGAGACGATGCGTACTTTCAATATAGGTTGTTTCGGACGCGAGTACAGCCTCTAGTTCTGACATGACTACAGCTTTGTCCTCGGGGTGGATACGATCTGACCATATCGACAAAATATTAGGCAGTTCATGGTCTTTGTATCCCAGCATCTTTTTCCACTCTGCCGAACAATAGACACTGTCATTTTGAAGATTCCATTCCCAAACACCTGCACTGTTTCCCAACAGTGCCAACTCCATACGCTCTTTGAGTTCCTGGTTCAGTTTACCGGTACTTTGCAGTATTTGTGTTTGTGTCTCGACTTCCCTGCTGGTGACGTTTATGAGGTGCGTCAACCCCTGAATAGAAGTCGGATCCTCTCCTGCATGTATGGTGTAGGGCACCGAGGCAGCAGAAGGGATGTTGTCGTGCTCGCTTAAAGAGACCAGGGTCATTGTTTTGTTGAGCAGCTCTTTTTGGCCGGAGGTGAAAAACTCCCCATAGGTAAAAAAACCGCAAACAGGTGCGATGTGTTGAAGGGGCAGGGTCTCCGATGCTATGTCATCACCCATAAAATGTCTGCGGGCCATACACGAATACACAAAAATAGCTTCTGATGGTTTTTGGGAGACACTTGAAAATATCTTTTTTGATTTCTTCAAGATCTCTTTACGGTCTCCATACCCGATACGGACTTTTTCTCCGGCATAGAGGTTCCCACCCAAGATAAGGGAGCCATCCTCTTCTTTGGAGATGACAGCACGTGCGATGTTGACCCCGTCACGTTTGACGATGAGAGGAAATTCTGCACCTACATACGGTAGCTGCTGGGCGATGTCTTCACCCAGGTAATGTGCGTAGGTGTCCACAGCGCTTCTGCCATCGATGGCGTAGAGACGTCTGCCTTCTGACTTTGTGATACTCAGGTCATTGCCTATGGGATGCCAGTTGAAACTGTGATCGGTATGTATAAGAAGCTTCGGGCTGTTCAGTGCCACCCCTACGGCACCCTTGGAGAGGATCTGTTCTTTGGTAAACACCAGTGTCTTGACAAAGGCACTGTTGTCACCGGCCAGTCCTCCTGCTATGGTGACATCTTCACTGACAGCATCGACACCTTTCAAAAATGCTTCGGCATTTGTATGCAGCCCATCCGCAAAACTTATAAGCAGCTTGGTGTCTTCCTGTATGAGCTTTTTTGCCATAGTCTGCCCGCTGGCATAACTGTCATTTTCATCTTCAACAGCACATACGCGAAGAGTGGTATGTTCGAACTGTGTAAAGCTTAAGACCGTTTTTTGTGAAGTCACTTCCCCCTGTATGATCTCCCCGTCCGTAGTGCTTCCTATAACCGCTGCCTGCGGCAAGAACCTACCCAGTACAGTCAAGAGATTTGAGATATAGTCCTCATTTGCATAGGCCGTAAAGACCTGAATAAGCAAAGAAGGAGAGTCAAAGATATGCTCATCCGCAATAAACGCTTGCAATGTCTCTTTGTCAGTATAATGTATTTGGCTGGTTATCATGACAGTGAACCATTCCTTTCCCCAAAATAGTGTTAGAGGTTATTATACACTATTGATATAAAGATGACGACATGAAATATATGGGGGATTATAATGGTGTAAAGAGGCAGTATTAGACTTGCATTTAACTGGCTGAGAGGAAGGGATTCGAACCCTCGGTGGGTTGCCCCACACAGACGTTC
>CAYXZY010000112.1:0-5109 GCA_964469685.1 uncultured Sulfurovum sp.
GGTACATAAAAATGAAGCATAGCCATCAGTAAGCACCTTAAAAAATAGATATGCTAGAGGAATTTGAAATGGTTTTTGAGGTTCTAAAGAAAGTGTAAGAGAAGAGTACGTTAAAGAACGTACTCATGAGAGTTTGAATAGTCTTGGACTATTTTATGATCTCAAATGGGTTTTCAACCACATTTTTTCTATCAACAATGTATGGGATAAGTGCTGTTTGTCTAGCTCTTTTGATCGCGATAGTGACAAGCTCTTGGTGACGCTTACAGTTACCTGTTAATCTTCTTGGCATGATCTTAAATCTTTCACTGAGTGAAAATTTAAGACCAGCTAAATCTTTATAGTCAATAAAGTCAACTTTTTGTTCACAATATTTACAAAATCTTTTTTTAAATTTTCTTCTTTCTGCCATGGTTGTTCCTTTTGGTTTGATAGCCCATTGTATGCAAGTTTAATGCACTTGTCTAAAAATGAGCAAGAATTTTGAAGATGTATAGTATAGTAATTTCACTTTGATTATGCTTAGGCACCGCTAAAAGGAAACAGCCGCTAATCTTCTCTCATTAACGAGACCGAGAAGTAGCCGTCTATAACGCGGTACACAAAGATGATGATCCCTACGGATCCGATGACAACGGCTATCTCTCCAAATGGCGGCATGAAAAAGATCACGTCTTTGACCGGTTCATATTCGGAGTATTTTTCAAAACCTACACCAAAACGGTCACTCATTGGGTAGGCATTGCCCCCATAGACAAAAATGAGTTTGCCAAGGTAGGTACCTATGATGACAAACACTGAAGCTGCAATCTTGAGTCCATTGTGAACATGGTCTTTGAACAGGAGTATAAACGGAATGGCCACGGACATGGCCAAATAGGCATAAAAGTAGTACTTAAAATCTCCAAAAAGGATGATCTCAGCCCATTTTTTATCTATGAAGAGGTATGCCGTCGCTTCATAAGCTCCAAGGGCAATGACACTGTACAAGGTGATTTTCTGTATGAGCACCATGAGGGTAGCACATTTGCTTCTGTCTGTTTTTCGGTAAGCAAGGTAGGTAAAGAGCATCATCACCGCAGCACTGGCAGTGAACGAAGAGACCATGAAGTACAGCGGAAGTATGGGGTAGGTCGTCCATAAGTGTCTGGCGGAATTCATATCAAAAAGTTTTGCCTGTACGTAAAACTCTATAAACTCAACGATAAGACTGAGTATCAAGATGAGCAGTGCAATTTTTTTGACCCATTTTTCCTTGTGTGCCAGTATGAGATAAATCTCAAACATGACCAATGGGATATAAATGATGTACAGCGGCAGCATGAGCCACATGCCTGAGGTGAAACGCGGTGAGAGGAACATTTGGTGCAGATGCAGTATGTTCAGGTCCATCATAATGGTGAAGAGCCCTGCTAGGATCATTGCAAGACCTATGGTAAGATACCCCGCAGCAGCTTTTTTAATGACGTTGATATTGATAAGTTCAGCCACTGCGACCAGAAAAATGATACCTGAACCTACATAGATCATATACATGTAGTTTGCAATATAGAGTGACCAGGGAGCCTCTCTTTTTACTTCACCGCCCGAACCAAAAATGGCAGCCCTCATGGCTTCGGCAACCTCTCTGCTGCCCGGAGCCAAACCGGCATCATGTGCCGTAGCAGAGAGGATGAAGTAGCGTTCATAATAGACATCGAACATGCCGATCAGTGCAAATACCAAAAATACATAGGCAACATACATCCCTTTGGATGTAAGTATCTCTTTAAGTGAGACAGCATTGATCTCTACGCCTGCATGTTTTGCCATTGTGGCTTCCTTTTGGCTTTTGCCATTTCTATAATAGGCTTGTATTCATCCCAGGTATAGATGTTGGTATCGGGATCTACTGAGTTCATGGCAAAGTTCTTGTCATGTTCGGGAAGCATATAGAAGAGTTTGGGTATGGTACCTTCATTCTCCTTGAGAACATAGAATTTCCTTTCTTTCAGCATTTGAACCAATTCTCCTTCCTCATCATCTATGTCACCCAGGAGCCTCACTTTGGTGGGACAAGTGGCCTGACAGGCCGTGGTCATCTCTCCGTTAATGATGCGTGTGTCGTAACAAAATGTACATTTGTCCACAGCCACATGGGTGTCATCAACAAAGCGTGCATCATACGGACAGGCCTCCATACAGCCTTTACATACGATACAGGTATCTTTGTTCGTCATCACAATGCCCCCAAGGGCAAAATAGCTTGCTCCTGTAGGACAAACGTCTACACAAGGTGCATCCTGACAGTGGTTGCATTGTGACGGATGTAAAGCGATAAAGGGTTCGCCGAAGATGCTCTTTTCAGATTGGGTGACCCAGATACGCTGTTTGTCCGCACCCAGTTGTACGCCATTCTCTTCTTTGCAGGCAACTTCACATGCCTTGCAGTCTATACAGCTTTGATAGTCCAGTGCCATTGCAAAATTCATAACTAAACCTTTCTTATTGATAACGTACAATGGGCAAAGCCCGTCTGTACAACGTGAATACCGGGTTTCCTTTGGCAGGATGCCCACACAGCCGGTTGTTTTGATGTAAAAACAGACATTATCCGACCTTTCTTACTTCAACGATGGTTTCATGCATGGCTGCAGAACCAAACACAGATTCAATAGTGTCTTCGATGATCATGTTGTCGCTTGCACCGTTTCTGTAGCCGAAGGTAAGCCCTGTAGATTCCTGTCCAAAGCCATGCACATAAAAAACCACATCTTTGATGATTTTGATGGTGGGGTAGGCTTTGATGTGTATGACACCCACAGAACTTTTGACTTCTACAATGTCACCATACTTGATGCCCTTGGCTTCTGCCTGCTCTTTGTTGATCCAGATGTAGTTTTCACGCATGACATCCAGGAGCATGACGTTGTTGGCTGTTGAGTTTTGCGTTTGCTGGGCATGACGTCCTGTGATAAATTTGAACTTGCCTTTGGGGGTATCGGTGTAGAGTTCATCTCTCCAGGTAGGCATAGGGTCTTGTCCGTTTTTGACCATACTGTCAAGATAACATTCCACTTTCCCCGACTTTGTACCAAGGTTTTTTTTCAAAGCAGCCATCTCTTTTTCGTCTATACAGGTATCATGCGCTTCAAGCTTGTCGCCGCCAGGAGTGGTGTAGTATTTTTTGTCTTCAGGGTAATAGGCGTACTCATTGGCGCTGAGTTGCTTGAAGTAGGTGTCCATATGCGGATAATAGACCCCTTTTTCTTTCAGTATCTTATAGGCTTCTTCCCCATGTTCACTGACGACCCGCTCTTTGTTGATGTGTTCTTGTGAGTGTTCATAGGCACGGGAAAGATCAAAGTTGTTCTCCGTAAAAGCTTCCTCAAAACCGTCATCTTCGATGGCCTCTTGAAGGTCTTCATCATACTTTGCAGATATCTCAAAGAGTGGCTTGGAAATTTTTTTACTCAGACCCTTAAGGATGTCAAAGAGTGCCAAACTTTCATACAAAGGCTCTATGGTTTTGTTTCGCAGGATGATCGCAGGTTCTACCCCGGCAAATGATTTGACGGGATCTTCTCTCTCCAGATAGGTACATTCGGGCAAGACGACATCGGACATCATCACTGTGTCACTGGGCATAGTGTCTATGGTAACGACAAGGTCGAGATTTTGAAACATTTTACGTGTTTTGGCTATATTTGGCACGGCTTGCATAGGGTTTTGTTTGTAGGAAAACAGAGCCCGAAGGGGGTAGGGGGTGCGTTTTTCTGCTATCATATTTCTAAAACCTATCCACGTACCGTTTGGGCCTATGAAAGTGGCTTCTTTTTTGTCTATACGCTGCTTGACATTGCTGTACATAGGATAGTCGACCACATGGTCACCCAGGGGCAGCTTTTTGCCAAAGATTATCCCGCCTTTGACATCTATGCCGCCGCCAAGGGCTGTGAAGATGGCCTGTGCACGCCTGAGCTGAAAATCCTGAAGACTCCATGCGGTACGTCTGCCCTGATAGTAGATGGATTTGGGAGCATGTGCCATAAAGTCACGTGCGATGGTCGTGATGGTATGCGCATTGATGCCGGTGATCTCCTGTGCCCATTCAGGCGTATAGTTGTTCTCAAGGATATGCTTTTTGTACGCTTCAAAATGACGCATGTTCCTGGTGACAAACTCTTTGTTGTAGAGTACTTCTTTGATGACCACATACGTAAGCGCCAGCACAAAGGCAAGATCTGTCCCTACCTTGATGCCAAGCCATTTGTCAGCATGCACCGCTGTGTTCGTATATCTGGGGTCAAGCACGATGAGCTTCAGTCCCCTTCCTCTGGTACGCTTGAACATATCCATGGTATCGGGAGTCAGTATGGCTTCTGCCCTGTTGGCACCTGCCATAATGACATAGGAGGCATTGTCCATATCTGCTTTACCATAAGCCCCCAGGGTCAGTGCATACCCTGCTGTGGTGGTCTTAAGACAGATGGAAGAATGGTTTACAAAGTTGGTCGACCCCATCATGTCACCCATGAACTGTTTGAAGGTGTGCTCCCCCATACCTTCACCTGCACAATAGCCAAGTGTGGAGCGATTGTCTTTTTCTTCATCCAGTATCTGTTTCAGCCCCTGAAATCTATCGGTACCGTTAAGGATGGCGTCATAGGCTTCTTCCCATGTAGCACGTCTAAATTGACCATCCCCTTTTTCCCCTGTACGGATGAGTGGGTATTTGAGTCTGTCCGGGTCATAGAGTGCGTGGATACCTGCATCTCCTCTTGCACAGAGCATATTTTTAGATTTTGGGAAGAGGGGATTTGGGTCAAGTTTTTTAACGATGCCGTCTTTGACGGTAGCCCAGGCTGTACATTTGTTCACACACATTTCGCAGACCGTGGCTACTTTAGTGTTTGGCAGTAAAGGTTTTTTCTCTGAAGCAAACAGTGAACTTACAGAAGCAGTGCTTCCTCCAGCAACACTTAAGGCAACAGAACCTTGTAAAAATCTTCTACGTGATATTTCGACTTTCATGTATACTCCCTACTATAATAATAGTAAATCATTATCACTTAAAAAAAATTTAATATATATTAAAATATAAACAATAATAATAAATAGCGTGATTTA
>CAYXZY010000113.1:0-5068 GCA_964469685.1 uncultured Sulfurovum sp.
TGATAATTTAACGGTGGTCAATGACACAGAGCTTCTTGAAAAAACCTTTCAGAACAGTTAAGACCCGTCTATACCCTCAGCAATGTGCTGATGAGCGCAATTTCATTATGGTTAAGCATTGTTTTATCTGCTTCAAGGTCATCTAGCATATGCTCTTTGGATGTCGTGCCTGTCAGTGGGGTAATGCCTTGTGCCATGAGGTAGGCAAAGAAGATCTGCTCTTCGCTTTTTCTGTATTTGATCGCAAGTTTCATGACGGTATTACTTCCTAGTATATCAGGATTGGCTGTGAGGCTCCAGAAGCTTTGATAGACAATGTTGTGCTCAGCACACCAGGCTCTTAACTCCTTGTCATAATTACTCTCGTCATAAAAACGGTTTTGGACAATACTTGGTTTGATCTTGGCTTCATCGTATAGTCGCTTCAAAACAGAGAGATCATAACAGTTACTGATACCTATTTGTTTGGCTTCTCCAGATACATAGATCTTTTCCATCGCTTTCCAAACTTTCATAAGATCAGAAAAGGGGAAGAGGGGAGAGTGAAGGATGAGTCCATCAACATAGTCACTTTTTAGATTCTTTTTTGAAGTACTAAAAGACTGTGACACTTGCTTGGAGAGTGATGCATCTTTGTTATAGGGGATGTTGTTTGGGTCTTGTCCGGCAAGCGGGGTAAACTTGGTCTGAATGTAGAGCTTTTCTCTGGGTATGCTGCTTAAAGCAATCGCTTCTCCGACCAATGCTTCATTATAATGTTTGGGTTGACAGGCAGTATCAATGCCTCGAAAACCTGCTTTGAGTGCTTCAAGTACATATGTGGCGGTATAGTCTTTCTTCCATGCTGTACCGTAGATGATAGGGGGCATTGGTGTGGTAGAGTGATTGCTTTTCATCGTTCTTCTTTAGGTTGATTTGTTTTGTTCTTTTAAGAACATAGCCAGTTGGGAGTCTATGTTGATGATATGCCTTTTGAACTTCTCATAGGCATAGTCATTGATATAGGATTTTCCAAATGCAGGTATCTTTTGTGCCTTCTTATAAAAGTACTGCATCTCGCCTAAAAGATTGGCATGTTCATCAATATGTTCCTGTATGCCATAAAAATGCTGTTTACGCATGATGGACTCTTCATAGGCAAAATGCTCTTTAGTATGTGTGATTATCTCATCAAACAACGTAAGAAACTCTTGATCATTACATGCGTTTATCTTGGCAAGCAGGACCAAAAACTCACTATGTGTCTTGTCCATTTCTGCGATACCCAATTGTACGTTTTGTTGCATGATTCCTCTTTACACAGTTTTACATTTTTGTGCAATTTATGTACTAAAGGTCACCACTAAAGAATTTTGCAATGGCTTTGAGGCATGCCTTTGCATCTGTTGCGATGAGAGTATGTGAGAACATAAGGTTATGTGAAAGACCAAAATCTTCGATAAGCATACCATTGACACAGTATGGATCATTTGTAGTAAGTTTTTGAGCCTCTATGATACGATCTTTCATACTTCGAAGGTCATTTGCATAGCCAAAGACAGGTTTGCCTAATGCTTCGGCAAACCCAACCTCATACACTGTACCCGAGTCAGGTTCTAGACCTCTAAAAGGATTGAGGTTTGCCATCACGACATCCGCTTGTTGTATCATGGCAATGTTCGCTTTTCTAATGTCTTTGGCAAGTTCTTTTGGGTCTTTGGCTTCAAGTACATTATCGAGCGGGAAAAGTCCTTCAAACCCATAGGTTCTACATAGAGACTTGAGTGATGCGCCCACTTCTAGAGCATTTTTTTCAAACACATCAGGGCCGGCGAGATAGATCTTTTTCATTTTGGTCCTTTGAAAATACTATAGCTGACTCTAATAGTATCAAAATATTTAAATCTTTTTTATAGATAAGCACATCATATCAAAAAACTTTCACTGGTATATAAATTGCATAATAGAGAAATATAACCCTGTATGAAGGAGTACCTGATGGTAAACAGAGCAAAGATAAAAGAGCTACTTAATGAGAGTGCCTGTTCTCATAGTAAAGACAAAAAACCCGGTGAAGGCTGTGACAAACCTAAGCCCGGTCTCGCTGCAGGAGGATGTGCATTTGACGGTGCACAGATCTCCTTGTTTCCGTATGCAGATGCAGTGCATCTCGTACATGGTCCCCAGACATGTTTGGGTGCCTCCTGGGAAACCAGGGAGACCCTCAGTTCTTATGAGGGGAGAAACCATACTTTTATGGGCTTTACGACAGGCATTACCACCAATGATGTTATATTTGGCGGAGATAAAAGACTGGAAGATTCTATCGAGTTTGTCATGAAAGAGTATGTGCCTGAAGCGATATTTGTCTATTCTACCTGTGTGACAGCACTTGTCGGTGATGATATAGATATGACCTGTAAACTTGCAAGTGATAAGTATGCTGTACCCGTTGTTCCAGTACATGCACCCGGGTTTGTCGGTGGAAAAAATTTAGGTTCACGTCTTGCAGGTGAGGCAGTGTTTGAACATCTGATTGGGACGAAAGAGCCTGAGTATTCAACGCCATATGATATTAACCTTATTGGAGACTACAATGTTACAGGTGATATGTGGCAGTACCTTCCTATCTTGGAAAAGATCGGTATTCGAGTCCTGAGTTCACTCAGCGGCGATGGTAGAGTAGGGAGTGTTCGTACCGCACACAGGGCAAAGCTTAATGTTATTGTCTGTGCCAAATCACTCATTACGCTTTGTCGGAAAATGGAAGAAAATTATAATATACCTTGGATATCCGTATCGTTTTACGGAAAGCGTGATACCTCTTTTGCCATCCGAGAGATCGTGAAGGCCTTAGGAGATCCTGAGCTTTTGGAAAAAGCAGAAAAGGTCATTGCCGAAGAAGAAATGAAGCTGGAGCAAAAACTTAAACCGTACAAAGAGGCTTTTGAGGGCAAGAAGGCTGTGCTCAATACCGGAGGTAATAAAGCCTGGTCTATTGCTTCAGGACTTCAGGATTTAGGGATTGAGGTTGTGGCAACTTCCATACGTAAATCCACGGCAGATGATATTGAAAAAGCCAAAGAATACTTAGGTCCCAATGGTGTGCTTATGAAAACACCGGCTTCTCAACAATCTAAAGTGATCGACGAAAAAGGAGCAGATATCTTGCTTGCCGGAGGTAGAAGTCTCTATACTGCGATAAAAAAGAAGATCTCATTTATCGATGTCAATCAGGAGAAAAAAACCAGTTACGGTGGATATGAAGGATTGTTAAATTTGGCTCAAGACCTTCAGTATGCCTTTGAAAATCCTGTCTTTGCCAATGTATCTCAAAAAGCACCATGGGATGCAGCATAATGGACATAGAAAAAATTGAATTGGGTAGAAAAGAGCATAAGCCGCTACAGGTCAATCCTATCAAGCACTCGCAACCTATGGGCGCAGCATTGGCATTTATGGGCATACAAAATTGTTTGCCTTTAATGCATGCTTCTCAAGGGTGCGCATCTTATACTAAAGTGTTTTATACGCGTCACTTTAATGAACCCATAGCGATGTATAACACTTCTGTCAGTGATATTACGGCAGTGCTGGATGGCGGTGATTATTCGATATTGATGGCCATTGAGAACATTACAAAGAAAAACAAAGCACTAAAACCAGAGTTGATAGGTCTGCATACTACCGGCCTTACAGAGACCAAAGGGGACGATGTCAGGGGTGTGGGAATGCATATTGAAATTCCGTACTGTTATGTCAATACTCCTGATTTTGAGGGAGGCATGGAGAGCGGCTGGGCCTTGACAGCCAAAGCACTCATAGAACAACATACCAAACCGTCTGACTCCATTAAACCCAATACACTTTTACTGTTGCCCCACGTGAGCATACAGCCTGTAGAAATAGAAAAAATTAAAGAACTCTGTGTAGGGTTTGGATTTGAGACTTATGCATTGCCGGATCTTTCTACGTCTCTTGATGGATACCTGAGCGAAGGACAGGGAAAATTAGGAACAGGAGGTATCAGCATCAGTGATATAAGAACACTTGGTGAGTGTGCAACAGTGATTTCTCTAGGTGCATCAATGAACATAGCTGCTGAGGCTCTTTTGGAAAAAAATGCTGACATTACACACTTACATTTTGATCATCTTATGGGGCAAGATGCAAATGACAATTTTGTAGCTGCATTGATGAATATCCGACAAATTGACCCACCCCCATTGGTAAAAAGATGGAGAGGGCGTTTGCAAGATGCAATGCTCGATAGCCATTTCTTAATAGGCTCATCCCATTTTGTAGTCACAGGCGAACCTGATATGTGTGTAGGTATCTGCGCATTGCTGCAAAGTGTTGGCGGTACTATAGATGCAGTTGTCTCTACGGTATATAGTCCCATTCTGGAAAAGATAAAAGTAAACAATATCTTTGTAGGGGATTTGGAGGATGCGAAGCATTTTTTTGAAAATGCTGATCTTGTGATCAGTAATTTTCATGCAGAACGATTATTGCATATGGATAACAATACCCATGCAGGGCTAATGTTAAGAGGTTTTCCGAATTATGAAGAGTTGGGAAATCAGCTTAAAAACGATCAGCTTTATGAGGGAAGTACCTATTTCCTTTTTGAAGCAGCAAATAAACTAAGGGAGATTAAACATCATGGCTGAAACAACAAAAATTACAGTAAAAAGCACTGATGCATTAGAAAACAGTATGAAAGTTGCTTTTGCAACAAAAGATTTGGAAACGATCAATGCGCATTTTGGTGGAGCAAAGGAGTTTGTGGTCTATAGTGTTTCAAAAGGTGGTTTTGAAGTAGACGGTGTCATTAAAACAGATACATCCAAGATGAATGGTGATGACAAAACAGAGTTCAAGGTCAAAGCACTCAGTGGTATAAACATTATGTATTGTGAGTCCATTGGAGGCACTGCTGCAGCAAAAGTCATACGTGCGGGGATAAACCCCATGAAAGTGCAGGAGCCCAGAAAGATAGAAGATGTGCTCAAGGAGCTTGTGAAGATGATCAATACAAATCCACCACCATGGATCAAGCGAATCATGCATATTGAGACAACTGAGG
>CAYXZY010000114.1:0-5041 GCA_964469685.1 uncultured Sulfurovum sp.
ATTTATTTACAAGTTAAGAAGGATATGCATTTTGACACGCGTTATTTTTATTTTATCTATAGCCACAGTAACACTCTTTGGTGGTTATAAAGATGCATTGTTCTATTATAAAAAAGGTGACTACCAACAAGCTCGGCTAGAAGCCAAAAAAGCCAAGAAAAGCTACGCAAACCCCAATCTTCATCTCCTCTGGGGCTATAGTGCACAGCAACTTGGACATACGGAAGAGGCCATGCATGCTTTTGAGCGTGTACTGATATTGGATCCCGACAACACACAGGCCAAGAACGCCCTTACCAACATTTATCGCCAGACGGACAGGACAGAGCTGCTTAGTAAAAAAGAGCGCGCCTACACCTATGGTCTCAGCGAAAGAGGAAAACCCAAAAGGCTGGTAAAAGATCGTAACCTTCCTTTGAAGGCCAAGGCTTCACTTGCCCTGGGATACAACAGCAATGCCAATGCCACTCCGGGAAGCGCCGTACTGGATCCCTATTTTGACAACGATAACAATGAAGATCCTCTCTCTTCATTTTTTTTACGGATGACTGCAGATATCGACTACAAGTATGATTTTGGGCATGAAAAAGGCTGGTATATGAAAACTGCCATCCGCGCCTTTTCCCAAAGTAATTTCAGTGCACACCTGTATGATCTGTCGAGCGTATCTTTGGAGTGGGGCGCAGGCTATGCGTATAAAAACTACGATCTCTACCTGCCGCTGAGTTATACCAGGGTCAACTATCTGGACAAAGACCTCTTGGCGCATGTCAGATTCCAGCCGACCCTGTTCATTCCTATTGATGACACTGTCATATTAAATGTCTCTGTACTGTACACCAAGAGTAACTACAATGACCATGAAGACCAGGGTAAAGACGACAACACCGTAGGATTCTCTGTTGGAGGGTACTACCTGTTTGGTGAGCATTTTGCTTATATTTCTGCCAAGTATGAGGACAAAGACACACGGCACAATGACCCTGACAAATACATAGGTGCACAGTTCCTGACCGCTACCTTCGGGGTACACTACTACTTCTTGCCGGATCTGCTGGGTACGCTTGATTACCGGTTTCGTTACGGAAGATATGATGACAAGGTGGGATTCACCAACACCATTAGAGATGACAACCTCCATTTGCTTGACCTGAAACTCTCATACAAACTCTCCAAAATAACTGAGATATATATTTCCGAGAACTATACGCAAAATCTTTCAAATTATGTGCCTTCCGAATACAAAAGACATAACGTACTCATTGGTGTCAGTGTCAAATACTAAATTTTCATTTGACATTTTTTGACATTTTATAGGTATACTGAGCTTACAAAAATACTTTATTAAGGCTCAAAATGAAATCTATACTGACAGTACTACTTCTTACAGTTACAACGTTTGCCAACATTGGTACCATTATGGCGATCAGCGGCAATGCAGACATCAAACGCGATGCAAAAATGATCCACGCTACTAACGGCATGGATATCCAAGAAGGCGATGAGATCATCACTCAGCTCAAGACCAAAGTGCAGGTCATGCTCAATGATGATACAGCCATAACCATTGGTCCAAAATCATCATTTTCTTTTCTCGAATACACCTATGACAAGAGTAAAAACTCCAGATTATCCATGAAAGCAACGCGAGGTTTTTTCCGTTCAGTCACGGGAAAAATTGGTAAGCTTGCCCCTGAAAGATTCAAGGTCAAAACCAACTTGGCAACCATTGGTGTACGCGGAACGGATTTTTCAGCCCTGCTGAGAGATACCAACGCGTTTTACAAGTGTCACAGCGGAGAGATCACCGTAGCCTTTGAAGATAAAATAAAAGCTGTTTCTGCCGGAGAGCAACTCCAACTTTCTGTTGAGGGCGGCTCCATCAAACAGAAACGTTCAAAAGACGGATCAAATGATGTACAAGCAGGGAACACCTCAACATTTGAAAGCGTGAACATTGAAGACATTACACAAAACACCCAGGATATTCGGGATATTAAGTTCGACTGCCAACAATAGCACTATAATATATGCATGAAAAATACCTTTGTAAAAACCGGCATAGCATTGGGTCTGTCCCTTTTTTTTTCATGGGTATACCTTTTTACTCCCCAAGCCTACTATTCATTGGACAATAAGCTGCGGGACTTTATGTTCATCATCCGCGGTGAACTTCCCAAAAGTGATCGTGTTGTCATCGTAGACATCGACAACACATCTTTGAAAGCAATAGGTCAGTGGCCCTGGTCCAGAGATAAAATTGCCACACTGATAGAAAACCTCACCAAAGCAGAAGCGGGAATTATCGGTCTGGACATGGTCTTTGCCGAACCGGACAGGACCTCTCCGCATTTATTGCAGGAACAGTTTCCCCAATTGACCCAAAATCTTCCAAACAATGATGCCATACTTGCTCAAACCTTTGCCTCTGCGCCAGTGGTGGGAGGATATGTCTTTACCCCCGAAAAGACCCATGAGTCGCTCACCCCGCTCATCCCTGCTGTCTTTATACAAAGAGGGTTAAAAGACTCGCACTATTTTTTGGAACCCTCCGGCATCATTACCAATATCCCTGTGCTTCAAACAGCACTTTACTCAAGCGGTTTTTTCAATACCTACCCTGATGAAGACGGTGTCATACGCTCTACCCCACTGATCCAGAGATACAAAAATGATATCTACCCTTCTCTTGCCTTTGAAATGCTCAGGATCTACAGCGGTGCTAACCAAGTTGAGATCTCAGGGGATGACAATGGGATCTCACACATTCAATTTGGTACTTTTGAGGTACCTACTGACCATACAGGGGCTTTCCTCATCAACTTTAGAGGCCCCAAAAAACATTTTGCCTATGTTAGTGCTTCAGACATACTCAGTGGCCATTTTGATCCTGAAAAGATCAAAAACCGCTTTGTCCTTGTCGGGACTTCTGCGCTTGGACTGCTGGATCTTAGGGCAACACCGTATGACAGCACCTCCCCCGGGGTCGAAATACATGCCAACATCATCGATAACATCCTTGAGGGTGATTTTATCACCAGGCCTTTTGTAGCAAGGCTGTATGATCTGGCTATTATCTGGGTACTTGTCTTTGGCCTAATGCTTATTTTTTCATTGCTCAATTCTATACTGATCATTCCTTTTTCCGTGGTACTTTTGGGACTCATTTTGTATGGATTTTATACACTCTTGTTTGATTACGGCATTGTTTTAACACTTATTGCGCCCATTCTTGCCTTTATATCTACACTTATTTTCTCGTTGGGATTTGACTATTTTATTACCTCAAGACATAAAGAACAGGCCAGACGTATCCTGGGAAAGAAAGTATCACCTTCTGTGATGAACCACCTGCTTGCACACTCCAGTGAAGATCTGGTAGCTTCCAAAGAAGTAGAAGCTACAGTATTTTTTAGTGACATCCGATCCTTTACAGATATCTCAGAAAAGATCGGTTCACCCACAAAGCTGATTACTTTACTGAACAACTATATGACACCTATGGTTGACACGATTATCAACCATAAGGGAACCATTGACAAATTCATAGGAGATGCCATCATGGCGTACTGGAATGCGCCTATTGAAGTGAAACACCATCCTGACATGGCTGTTGCCACTGCCATTGAACAGATCAACCTTCTTGACAAGATCAACCAAGAGCTCCGTGAAAGCTATGAGGTGACCATCCACATAGGTATCGGTATTCATACAGGGGTTGTCACTGCCGGGGACATGGGTTCTCAGGGACGCTCAGACTATACAGTCATTGGCGACAATGTCAACATAGCGTCAAGACTTGAAGGCTTGACAAAAATCTACCATGCGCAGATCCTGATCTCCAAAGCCACATACGAACAGTTGACACATACCTATACAGTACGTCCCATTGACATCGTAGAACTAAAAGGAAAGCGAAAGTCCATTGAGATATTTGAAGTGATTTGTGACAACAAAGCAGTCACAAAAGAAGAGCTGAACAAGTACGAAGAAGCCATTGCACTCTACAGACAGGCAAAATTATTTGACGCACTCAGCCTTTTCACGCAGCTGAGACAAGACTATACAGATCCTCTCTATGCACTCTATGAGACTCGCTGCCAAGCCTTCATCCATGACCCTAAAGACAAATTCTCACCGATCACCAAAATGCATACCAAGTAGTTCTTTGGACTAAAAGCTGATCGCGTCTCCGTCTTTAAGTATAGTGACATCCCAGGAGCCCTTCATCCTGTAGATCTCAGCAGCGATCTCCACCTCATAGGTTGGTTTAAGATGGTTGATATACAAATGAAAATCCTCACTGTCCAGCGGTTCCAAAGCTTTAAAAAGAAGTGTGGGGGTCATATGCTTGCTGCTTACTGCAAGCGCTTCCATACGAGAGGGGAAAGAACACTCAACCACCAAGGTCTTAATGTGCCTGCCTCCCCTAAGGCGCTCAATCATTGAATGCAAGGTAAACGTATCAGCAGTGATGATCACTTCAGAACCTTGTTTTTGTACGACATAGCCACAACTTGGCACACTATGATCCGTCAAAAAAGGCTCTACCGTTTCTTCCTCGCCTATGTCATACGTCGTACCTGCCTCAATCACATGGTACGATATTGTCATACCCTCGCCATTGGCCAGCGGTATTTGAGAAAAGTCAGGCCATACCTTATTATTGAAGAAGTGTTTTTGTACAGTATCCAGTGTTTCTTTTAAACCATATATCTTCAAGGTTTTGGTTCTAAAATCATAATAGTTATCGACAATATATGCCATATCGATGATATGGTCCAGATGTGAATGCGTTAACCACACAGACTCAATCTCTACACTCTTTTCTGCCAGCGTCAACAAAAGATTGCCTGCATCAATGACATTTGCATCATTAAGCATGAAAGCTGTGCTTCCGCCTTTTACACTGTTTGAGCCGTACGCCCCAAGTACTGTGATACTATGCATAATCAAAGATATCCTTGTAGGTTTCTTTTACGGCCAAAAATCTGTCTAAATTTTCCATAAACAAGTCAATCAGCTTAGGGTCAAAATGCTT